>NZ_JBAWTG010000004.1:0-197701 GCF_037106235.1 Methylobacterium nigriterrae
ACTGAGCCGACCCCACGATCCCCGCGCGGATCCAAGCCCGATCCCGCCACACTCACGACAAGCCCGGCCGAGAGGCCGGGCTTTTTTCGTCGCCCCAAACACCGCCGCGCGGCCCTGCGACGGCGAAGTTTTCGCCGCCCCCCTGACAAAGGCCCGCCGGGTCCCCATCTCGTCTGCGCCCGCGCGGTGCGCTGTAGGCCGCCGGCTTGCCTGTAGGAGGACGACTCCATGAACAGCGAAGAACGCGACGTCATCGCCGGCATTTTCCAGCGCCTTGAGCAGGCGGCGAGCCAGCCCCGCGACGCGGACGCGGAGCGCTTCATCGCCGACAAGATTCGGGCCCAGCCCTACGCGCCCTACGCCATGGCGCAGCTGATCTACGTGCAGGAAGAGGCGATCAAGAGCCTCAACCAGCAGCTCGAGGAGGCCCGGCGCAGCCAGCAGGCCCAGCCGCAGGGCGGCGGGGGCGGCTTCCTGTCGAGCATCTTCGGCGGCGGCTCGCGCCCCGAGCCGCAATATCCGCCGCAGCAGCGCCCGGGCGGGCAGCCCTGGGGCAACCAGGGCGGTTACGGTGCGCCTCCGCAGGGCTATCCGCAGCAGGGCTATGGCGGTCCGCAGGGCGGATACGGCGGTCCTCAGGGCGGCCCCTGGGCCGGCCAGCAGCAGGCGCCGGCCCGCGGCGGCGGCTTCCTGGCCACCGCCCTGCCGATGGCGGCCGGTGCTGCGGGCGGGATGCTGCTCGGAAGCGCCCTCTCGAACGCCTTCGCGGGCGGCCATTCGCAGCTCGGCAGCGCGGCCGCGGCCGGTCTCGGCGGGGGCGGCGAGACGGTCGTCGAGAACAACTACTTCGGCTCGGATTCCGGCACCCAGGATTTCGGCGCGCCGCTCGGCGGCGCCCAGGACGCCTCGTTCGACAATGATTCGGGCGGGGATTTCGACGGCGATCTCGGGGGCGGCGACGACAGCGACTGGGCCTGATCGGCGGCATGCCGAGGGCCGCGATCCGGGCTTGCCGGATGCGGCCCTCGTGATCGACGATTCGGCCAGGCGCGGCCGATGATGCCCGGCCCCGCGCGAGCGGGGCCGGGTTTCTCATGCGCCTCGAACCGTCACAGAACCTCGACCCGCGTGCCGACCGGGGTGCGCTCGTAGAGGTCGATCACGTCCTCGTTCATCATCCGGATGCAGCCCGACGAGACCGACTGCCCGATCGTGTGGGGCTCGTTGGTGCCGTGGATGCGGTAGAGGGACGAGCCGAGATAGAGGGCCCGCGCCCCGAGCGGGTTCTGCGGCCCGCCCTCCATGTGCCGCGGCAGGTCGGGGCGGCGCCTCAGCATCTCGGGCGGAGGCGTCCAATCCGGCCATTCCTTCTTCTGGCTGATCGTCTTGAGGCCCGACCACGCGAAGCCCGGCCGCCCGACGCCGATGCCGTAGCGGATCGCCCGGCCCCCCGGCTGCACCAGGTAGAGGAAGCGGGACGGGGTATCGATCACGATCGTGCCCGGGCGGTGGCCCCCCGAATAGTCCACGACCTGGCGGGCATATTGCGGATCGGGCGCTCGGGCGATGCGCGCGACCCCGCCCTCGGGTTCGGGTGCCTGCGACAGGGCCGCGACCCGCACCGGCGCCTGCTGCGCCAAGGCGTAGTCCGGCACCGGGTCGCCCGATTGCAGGCGCCGCGGCGCCGGCCCGCCGTAGCCGTAGGCGGCCGGATGACCCGGCAGCGTGCCGTCGCCGGGGCCGAGCGGGCTCGGCCGCACCGCCCGCGGCATCTGCCCGCCCGTCATCAGATACTCGATGAAGCCGCCGCCGTAGCGGCCCGCATTCGCCGGCTGCGCATAGGCGCCGCTCGACTGGGCCTGCGCGGCCCCGCCTCCCGGGCCGCCCCAGGCCGACACGGCGACGATCGCCGCCAAGCACCACGCCCCACGCATCCCCCGACCGTCCTCTCGCAGATCTGCCGGAGCAAAACGCCCCGGTTCCTCCCGACGATCGGGGCCGTTGCCGAGAATCGGATGAAGGAACGTGGTGAATCGGTCACGCGGTCGCAGAGAAGCGCCGTCGATCATGGTCATCGTCAATGCGCGGTAAAAGTCCGAAACCGCCGGCGTTCATTCAACAACTGGCAACCAGTTTCCGTCATTTTCGTACCGATCACTCCTGCCGGCTGACCTCGACCGATGAAAACCAAGCGCTACCGCATCGAAGACAGCCTCGGACTCGCCCCGGCGATCGCCGCCCCCGCACCCGCGGCCGAGATGTCCGCGGCGCAGGATGCCCGGCTCGACGAGATCCTGTCGGCGATCCAGAACCTGCAGCGCGTGACCCAGGCGAGCGCCAGCGAGACCATCGACGCCTGCCGGCGCGAGCTCAACGAAGCCTTCTCGATGCGGGGCGAGCTCGACCTGATGAAGGACGCGATCACCCGCACCAAGCAGGAGATCGCCGCCCTGCACCGCTCCGAGCACACCGGCAAGGGCATGCGCCGTGCCGCCGACGAGCTCGACGCGGTGGTGGATTCCACCGAGCGCGCCACGAGCTCGCTGCTCGGCGCCATCGAGGAGATCGAGACCAACGCCAACATGCTGCGCGCCTCGATCGGCAAGGCCGGCCAGGACAGCGTCGACGCCATCCTGGAAAAGGTGATCGTCGCCTACGAGGCCTGCAACTTCCAGGATCTGACCGGCCAGCGCATCAGCAAGATCGTGGGCGTGCTCAAGTTCGTCGAGGATCACCTCGACCGGGTCATCGAGGCCTGGAGCGGGCTCGACACCTTCCGCGACTTCGCGAGCCTGCAGGATACCGGCCCGGACATCGACGACGAATCCTCGCTCCTCAACGGGCCGAAGCTCGAGGACGACATCGGTCACGTCGACCAGAACGACATCGACGCGCTGTTCGACTGACGCTGCCCCGGCGCACCCACGGGGCCGCCATGGGCTGGCGGCCTCTTCCCACGCGATTCGGCGGGACTTACATCTCCGGCATGAGCCGCAGAGCCCGGACCGACGTTCCCCCCGACACGTTCGACGACGGCGAGGGCCCGGAGGATTTCTCCGACGCCGCGCCCCTCGACGAGAGCCCCGAGATCGACTTCGATTTCGAGCCCGGCGCGGTCACGGCCGGCACCGAGGTGATCCGCCGCTTCTGGACGACGCTGCCGGCCTCGCCCGGCGTCTACCGGATGTTCGACCACAAGGGCGACGTCCTCTATGTCGGCAAGGCCAAGAGCCTGAAGGCGCGGGTCGGCTCCTACGCGCGGGGCCAGGCCCACTCGAACCGCATTGCCAGGATGATCTCGCAGACGGCGGCGATGGAGTTCGTCACCACGGCGACCGAGACCGAGGCGCTGCTGCTCGAGGCCAACCTCATCAAGCAGCTGAAGCCCCGCTTCAACGTGCTGATGCGGGACGACAAGTCGTTCCCCTACATCCTCGTCACGGCGGATTCCGAGGCCCCACAGATCATCAAGCACCGGGGCGCGCGCCGCCGCAAGGGGCACTATTACGGACCCTTCGCGAGCGTCTGGGCGGTGAATCGCACGGTGAACGCGCTGCAGCGCGCCTTCCTGCTGCGCACCTGCACGGACAGCTACTACGAGAACCGCACCCGGCCCTGCCTGCTCTACCAGATCAAGCGCTGCTCCGGCCCTTGCACGGGCGAGATTCCCCTCGACGAGTACCGGGCGCTCGCCGAATCCGCCAACGCGTTCCTGGCCGGCAAGTCGAACGCCGTGAAGGACCGGATGCGCGCCGAGATGGAGGCCGCTTCCGCCGACCTCGAATTCGAGCGCGCCGCGCGCTTCCGCGACCGGATCAGCGCGCTCTCGGCGATCCAGGGCACGCAAGGGGTGAACACGCAGGGAGTCGAGGAGGCCGACGTCTTCGCGCTCGACGAGCAGGCCGGCCAGTTCTGCATCGAGGTGTTCTTCTTCCGCAACTTCCAGAACTGGGGCAACCGCGCCTACTTCCCGAAGGCGGACCGCTCGATGTCGCCCGACGAGGTGCTCGGCTCCTTCATCGGCCAGTTCTACGACGACAAGCCGGCGCCCCGGACCGTGCTGACGAGCCACGCCATCGAGGATGCCGAGCTCGTCGCCGCCGCCCTGTCGAGCCGCACCGAGCACCGGGTCGAGATCCACCAGCCGCAGCGGGGCGAGCGGAAGAACCTCGTCGACTACGCCCGCCGCAACGCCAAGGAGGCGCTGGCGCGGCGGCTCGCCGACACCGCCTCGCAGGGCAAGCTGCTGGCCGCCCTCGGCCAGGCCTTCGGGCTGGAGCGGGCGCCGCGCCGGATCGAGGTCTACGACAACTCGCACATCTCGGGCACGAACGCGGTCGGCGGCATGATCGTGGCGGGGCCGACCGGCTTCATGAAGGCGCATTACCGCACCTTCAACATCAAGTCGGAGGAGCTGACTCCGGGCGACGATTACGGGATGATGCGCGAGGTGCTGCAGCGGCGTTTCAGGCGCCTCGTCAAGGAGGCGCCGCGCACCGCCATCGAGGCCGCGGTGGCCGCGCTGGAGGGTGGCCCGCCCGAGCCCGTGCCGGAGCCGCAGGCGGAGTCCGACGCTTTCCCGGCCTGGCCCGACCTCGTCCTGATCGACGGCGGCAAGGGCCAGCTCGATGCCGCCCGCGCGGCGCTGGAGGCGGTCGGCGTCGCCGGCCTGCCGCTCGTCGGCGTCGCCAAGGGCCGCGACCGGGACGCGGGCCGCGAGACGTTCTTCCTGCCCGGCCGGCCGCCTTTCAAGCTGCCGCCGCGCGACCCGACCCTCTACTTCGTGCAGCGCCTGCGCGACGAGGCCCACCGCTTCGCCATCGGCACGCACCGGGCGAAGCGCAAGCGCGAGATGGTCCGGAACCCGCTCGACGAGATCGCCGGCATCGGCCCGACCCGCAAGCGCGCGCTCCTGCATCATTTCGGGACGGTCAAGGCGATCCAGCGGGCGGCCCTGGAGGACCTCGCCAAGACCCCCGGCGTCAACGCCGCCACCGCCCGGGCCGTCTACGATTTCTTCCATGCCGGCGCCTGAGCCTGTGCGCGACGAGACCGCGCGGTTGACGGTGCCGGCGGCCCGTGATTTCACCGCCCCGATGAACGCCGTCCTTCCCCGACGTCGGTCGCAGGCTTGGACGCTCGCGAACTGCCTCACCTACGGCCGCCTCGCCGCGGTTCCCGTCGTGGCGGGCCTGCTGTTCTGGCCGGACGAGGTCGGCGCGCGCCTCGCGGCCTTCGCGATCTTCGCGCTCGCCGGCATCACCGACTATCTCGACGGCTACGTCGCCCGCACCTACGCCCAGTCCTCGGCCCTCGGGCGCATGCTCGACCCGATCGCCGACAAGCTCCTGGTCTCGGCCTGCCTGCTGATGCTCGCGGCCGACCGCACCATCGCGGGTCCCTCGCTCTGGGCCGCCATCGTGATCCTGTGCCGGGAAGTGCTGGTCTCGGGGCTGCGCGAGTACCTCGCCGAGCTGAAGGTGAGCGTGCCGGTGAGCCGGATCGCCAAGTGGAAGACCACGGTGCAACTCGTGGCGATCGGCTTCCTGGTGGCGGGGCCGGCCGGCGAGACGGTCCTGCCCGGCACCGTCGCGATCGGCATCGTGCTGCTCTGGATCGCTGCGGCCCTGACGCTCTGGACGGGCTGGGACTACATGAGGGCCGGGATCAAGCACGTCATCGACGATCCGCGCTGATCCGAGAGGGTTTTCGAGGAATGAAGCTCGTCTATTTCGCCTGGGTGCGCGAGCGCGTCGGCAAGGCCGAGGAGATCGTGAGCCCGCCCGAGGGCGTCGCGACCGTCTCCGACCTGATCGGCTGGCTCAAGGACCGGGGCGAGGAATACGCCTACGCCTTCGAGAATGCGGGCGTCGTGCGCGCGGCGATCGACCGGGTCCATGCCAAGCCCGACGCGCCGATCGCGGGCGCGGCCGAGATCGCCTTCTTCCCGCCGATGACGGGGGGGTAGCGGACGCCGTCCCCTCCCCGCTCGGACCGGGCCTGCCCGGTCCGAGCCGGCAAGGGCGGATCTCGGGGAGCCCCGGGACCTGCGGGGCGGCAGAGGCGTTGCCTCATCCGCGGCCCAGCGCCGCGGTGAAGGCCCGCAGGTTCGCGCGCATCATGTCGAGATAGGTCGCCGCGGGGCCGGACGGGCCCGAGAGTGCGTCCGAGTAGACCTTGCTGCCGATCTTCGCCCCGCTTTCCCGGGCGATCTGCTCCATCAGGCGCGGATCCGCGATCGTCTCCAGGAACACGGCCGGCACCTTGTCGCGGCGGATCTGGCGGATGATCTGGGCCACGTCGCGCGGGCTCGCCTCGCTGTCGGTCGAGACCCCTTGCGGCGCGATGAAGCGCAGGCCGTAGGCCGCGCTGAAATAGCCGAAGGCGTCGTGCGTGGTGATGACCCGCCTGTGCTCGGGCGGGATGTCGGCGACCTCGCGGCGGATCTCGCGGTCGAGGGCATCGAGCTCGGCGAGGTAGGCGGCGGCATTCGCCGCGTAATCCGCCGCGCGCGCCGGGTCGGCCTTGGACAGCCCGTCGCGGATGTTGGCGACGTAGACCTTGGCGTTCTGGATGCTCTGCCAGGCATGCGGGTCGGCCGCGTCGCCGTGGTCGGCCTCCCCCTCGCCCGCGCGGTCATCGGCGTGCTCGTGGCGCCCCGGGATCGTGGCGACGCCCCGCGAGGCCACCACGACCGGCGCCTTCGAGCCCGAGGCCCGGATCAGGCGCTCGATCCAGCCCTCGAAGCCGAGGCCGTTCAGAACGATGATGTCGGCCCGCGCCAGCGTGCGCCCGTCGCCCGGCGCCGGGCTGTAGCCGTGCGCGTCGGCATCGGGCCCCACGAGGCTCGCGACCGCGACATGCTCGCCCCCCACCTGCCGCACGAGGTCGGCGAGGATCGAGAAGGTCGCCACCGCCCGGATCGGCTCGGCCGCTTGCGCGGGGCGCAGCAGGAGCATCGCCGCGAGGACGAGCCCGAGGCGAATGCCCATTCCCGACCGCTGTCCCGTCCTGCGCATCGCCGCCCCGTCCCACCCGTCCTGCGGTTCAACTAGTGTAATAATGTTGCACTGCCAAGGCGCCGCCGCCCCCGACCGAGCCGATGTTTCCGCGACGTTTCCGGAAGATGGACAAGCTGTCATCCTGGCGACAGCGCCCCGCCATGCGACCGTGGCCATTGTGAGCGGGCGCTCGGCTCGGCCGGCGCTTTGGCGATCTGGGTCAGGAGAGTCCCATGCGTAGATCAGTGATCACCGGCGCCCTGCTGGCGGGCATGGCCGGGCTCGGCCTCATCGGGGCGGCGGCCTCCAGGGAGGGTCCCTTCGAGGGGCCCCGCGGCGGCATGAAGGGCCGCTGGAATTCCCTCTCGCCCGAGGATCGCGCGGCCTTCGCGGATGCCCGGATCGCGGCGCTCCATGCGGGGCTCAAGCTGAGCGCGGAGCAGGAGAAGCTGTGGCCGCCGGTCGAGACCGCCATCCGCGACCTCGCCCGCCTGCGCCGGGAGCAGCGCGAGGCCCGGCGCGAGCGCGGCCGGATGATCGACGACGCGCCGGGTGCCCTGCGGGCCATGGCGGACGCGGCGACCGCCCGAGGGGACGCGCTGCGCAAGCTCGCGGACGCCTCCCAGCCCCTCTACGCCACCCTCGATGCGGACCAGAAGCGCCGCGCCCTGATCCTCGCCCGGCCGATGCGCCCGCATTTCGGCCATCACCACCACCGTCACGGCGGGGACGACGACCGCTGAGGCGCCCGCGGCGCCGGGCCTCGGCGCTTGATCCGCGGCGGTGACGGCGGCAAACACCGCCTCACCGTCGCTCCGGACGTCGCGCGGGGTGGCGCCCCCTCGCGCGGACGATTGGATTCCAGCATGGCGCGCCTCCTCAAGGGCGACACGATCCCGCTCCTCGCCCGGCTCTGGCGGGACTGGCTCTCGCCGCACCGGGCGACGCTGGCCGTGGTGCTGGTGCTGATCGCGATGGTGGGCGCGGCGACGGGCCTCTACCCGGCGCTGATCAAGGCCGCCTTCGACGCCTTCGACCACAAGGACCCGAGCGCCCTCACCTACGGACCTCTCGTCGTGATCGCCGTGACCTCGGTGCGCGGCTTCGCGCTCTACGGCCAGACGGTGCTGACGAACCGGGTCGTCACCCGGGTCGAGGCCGACATGCAGGCGGCACTGTACGGGCACCTGATCGAGTCCGACCTCGCCCAGCTCGGCCGCGAGAGCCCGGCCGCCTTCACGCAGCGCTTCACCACGGATTTCGCCTTCATCAAGGAGGCGCTGACCCGGATCTCGACGGTGCTGCTGCGCGACGTCGCGATGCTCGTCGGCCTTGTCGCGGCGCTGATCTGGATGGACCCGGTGCTGACGCTCGTGGCGGCGGTGACCGTGCCGTTCGTGGCCGGCCCGATCGGGCGGATCGGCCGGAAGCTGCGGCGCGTCTCGACGACGACCCAGGAGCAGATGGGCGCCACCGCGAGCCTGATCTCCGAGAGCCTCGCGGGCGCCCGGATCGCCAAGACCTACGCGCTCGAAGGCTATCTCAAGGGCCGGGCCGCGCGGGCCCTCGACGAGGTGCGCCGCCTCAAGATGAAGGCCGCCAACGCGCGCGGGCGCCTCGACCCGCTGCTGGAGGTCGGCGGCGGCCTTGCCGTCGCGGGCGTGCTCGTGCTCGTCGGCCAGCGGGTGATGGCGGGCGAGCGCACCGTCGGCGACTTCACGGGCTACGTCGCGGCCCTTCTCCTCGCCGCCCAGCCGGCGCGGGCGCTCGGCACCCTCAACGCCATCCTGCAGGAGGCGGCCGCCGCGCTCCACCGCTACTTCGCCCTGATGGACGAGGCGCCCTCGATCCGCGAGGCGGCCGGCGCGGCGCCACTGCGCGTCGTTAACGGCGAGATCCGCTTCGAGGCCGTGCGCTTCCGCTACCGCGCCGACGCGCCCGCGCTCGAGGGCATCGACCTCGTGGTGCCGGGGGGCGCCACCACCGCGCTCGTCGGCCGTTCGGGGTCGGGCAAGTCCTCACTCCTCAACCTCGTCCCCCGCCTCTACGACGTCACGGGCGGCCGGGTGACGATCGACGGGCAGGATGTCCGCGCCGTGACGACGGCCTCGCTGCGGCAGGCCGTGGCAGTGGTGTCGCAGGAGGTCGTGCTGTTCGACGACACGATCGCGGCCAATATCGGCTTCGGCCGGCCAGGCGCGAGCCGGGCCGAGATCGAGGCCGCCGCCGAGGCCGCGGCCGCCCACGGCTTCGTCAGCCGCCTGCCGGAGGGCTACGATTTCCGGGTCGGGCCCGCGGGCGGGCGCCTGTCGGGGGGCGAGCGCCAGCGCATCTCGCTCGCCCGCGCCTTCCTGAAGGACGCGCCGATCCTGCTCCTCGACGAGGCGACCTCGGCCCTCGATGCCGAGTCCGAGCGCCTGGTCCAGGCGGCCCTGGAGCGGCTGATGCGGGGCCGCACCACCCTCGTCATCGCGCACCGCTTCTCCACCGTGCGGGAGGCCGGCCAGATCGTCGTGCTGGAGGCGGGCCGCGTCGTCGAGACCGGCGCGCACGATGTCCTGATCGCGCGGGGCGGCGCCTACGCGCGCCTGCACCGCCTGCAGCTCTCCGACGCGGATGCCGGGCCGGTCGAGCCCGAACGCACAGAGACGTGACCGGACGCGGGCCCGCCGGACTTCTATCCTGCGCCGCGCTACCCTTTCACGGGGCATCGGGAGGCGGACATGGCGGGCGAACCCTTCGGACGGACACGGGACGGCCGCGCCGTCGCCCGCTACGCGCTCGCCCGCGGCCCCTTACGCGCGGAGATCATCGATTACGGCGGCATCCTCACCCGGCTCGACGTACCGGACCGGGCGGGGCGGATCGCCAACGTGGTGCTGGGCTTCGCGGACTTCGCCGATTACGAGGCCCGCAGCCCGCATTTCGGGGCGATCACGGGCCGCTACGCCAACCGCATCGCCGGGGGCCGCTTCGGCCTCGACGGGCGGGAATACCGGCTGCCGGTCAATGACGGCCCCAACACCCTGCACGGCGGCCCGGACGGATTCGACAAGCGCGTCTGGCGCGTCGAGGCGGCCGAGGAGGCGCGCCTCGCCCTGCATTACCGCAGCCGCGACGGCGAGGAGGGATTTCCCGGCAACCTCGACGTCACCGTCACCTACAGCCTGACCGCGGACGCTGCCCTGCGGATCGACTACGCCGCCTGGACCGACCGGCCGACCGTGCTCAACCTCACCAACCACAGCTACTTCAACCTCGCGGGCGAGGGCTCGGGCGACGTGTTCGGCCACGAGGTCGAGATCGCGGCCGACGGCTTCACGCCGACCGACGCCACCCAGATCCCGACCGGCGCGATCGCGCCGGTCGCGGGCACGCCCTTCGACTTCCGGCGGCCGGCCGCGCTCGGCGCGCGCATCCGCGAGGCGGTGCCGCAACTCGCGCTGGCCAAGGGCTACGACCACAATTTCGTGCTGCTGGGGGGCCGCGCCGCGCTCCGCCCCGTCGCCACCTGCCTCGACCCGGGCAGCGGCCGGCGGATGGAGGTCTCGACCACTGAGCCTGGGCTCCAGCTCTACACGGGCAACAACCTCGACGGCACGCTCGCAGGCCCCAGCCGGCGCCTCTACCGCTCCGGCGACGCGGTCTGCTTCGAGACGCAAGGCTTCCCCGACGCGCCGAACCGGCCGGACTTTCCCTCCGCCGTGCTGCGGCCGGGCACCTGCTTCGAATCCACGACGCAGTACCGGTTCAGCGTGGCGTGAGGGCCGAAACGTGGGCATGCCTCCGTCTTTTGCGGAGCGGACGAAGCTTCCGGCCAATGCCCTCGACCGGATGTCGACGGCCTGTGTCACAGTCGGCATCGCGACGCCGATTGCGGGCTACGTCTACAACGTCAGCAATGTCCGTGCGCTCGTCGATGTCTGGCAAATGGTTTTGGGCGTGGCCTTTCGGTTTTTCGGCGCGGTTGCCCGACATCTAACCGCACGTTGGGTTCTGACGGATGTCGATCGATGAACCAGGATTACATCCTCGCCTTCATCATCTTGCCGATCGTGATCGCTGGCCTCGGGTGGACGGCCGCGTTCCTGCACATGCGCGAGGCGCGGCGGCAGCAGCAATCGCCGGGCGAGTAGCCCCGCCCCTCACATCCCCTGCCCCTCGGTCTCGACCAGGATCTCGCGCTTTCCGGCGTGGTTGGCCGGGCCGACGATGCCGTCGATCTCCATCTTCTCCATGAGGGAGGCGGCACGGTTGTAGCCGATCTGCAGGCGGCGCTGGATGTAGCTGGTCGAGGCCTTCTTGTCCCGCAGCACCACCTGGATCGCCTGCTCGTAGAGGTCGCCGCCGGCCTCGCCGAAGGAGCCCTGGTCGAACACGGCGCCGTCCATCGCGATCTCGTCGGCGGTGGCGGCCTTGCCGCCACCCTCGGCCGAGCCGTCGTCGGCGGTGACGGCCTCGAGATAGGCGGGCCGGCCCTGGCGCTTGAGATGGGCCACCACGCTCTCGACCTCGAGGTCCGAGCAGAACGGCCCGTGCACGCGCGTGGTGCGCCCGCCGCCGGCCATGAACAGCATGTCGCCCTGGCCGAGAAGCTGCTCGGCGCCCATCTCGCCCAGGATCGTGCGCGAGTCGATCTTGCTGGTCACCTGGAAGGAGATCCGGGTCGGGAAGTTCGCCTTGATGGTGCCGGTGATCACGTCGACGCTGGGCCGCTGGGTGGCCATGATCAGGTGGATGCCGGCCGCCCGCGCCATCTGGGCCAGCCGCTGGATCGCCCCCTCGATCTCCTTGCCCGCCACCATCATCAGGTCGGCCATCTCGTCGACCACGATCACGATGTAGGGCAGGGCCGACAGGTCCATCTCCTCCTGCTCGTACACCGCCTCGCCCGTCTCGCGGTCGAACCCGGTCTGCACCGTGCGGGTTAGGATCTCGCCGCGCGCCCGCGCTTCCTCGAGGCGGGCATTGAACCCGTCGATGTTGCGCACGCCGATCTTGGACATCTTCTTGTAGCGCTCCTCCATCTCGCGCACGGCCCATTTGAGGGCGATCACCGCCTTCTTGGGATCCGTCACGACCGGCGTGAGGAGGTGGGGGATGCCGTCGTAGACGGAGAGTTCCAGCATCTTGGGATCGACCATGATCAGCCGGCACTCCTCGGGCTTCAGCCGGTAGAGGAGCGAGAGGATCATGGTGTTGATCGCCACCGACTTGCCCGAGCCGGTGGTGCCGGCCACCAGCAGGTGCGGCATCCGTGCGAGGTCCGCGATGATCGGCTCGCCGCCGATGTTCTTGCCGAGGCACAGCGCGAGCCTCTGCTTCGTCTCCGCAAAGTCGACGGAGGCCAGCAGCTCCCTCAGAAAAACCGTCTCGCGCTTGGCGTTCGGCAGCTCGATGCCGATCGCGTTGCGGCCGGGCACGACCGCGACGCGGGCCGAGACCGCCGACATCGAGCGGGCGATGTCGTCGGCGAGCGAGATCACCCGGCTCGACTTGGTGCCGGGGGCGGGTTCGAGCTCGTAGAGGGTGACGACGGGGCCCGGCCGCACCGCCAGGATGTCGCCGCGGACCCCGAAATCGCCGAGCGTCGCCTCGAGCATCGTGGCGTTCTGCTCCAGCGCGTCCGCCGAGACGAGGCTCGCGGCCGAGGGCCCGCGCGGCTCCGCGAGCAGCTCCAGCGCCGGATGCTCGTAATCCTCCGGGGCCTGCTGCGGCGGCGGGGCCGGCCGGCGGACTGGGGCGGGCGGGGCGAGCGGTGCCGAGACGCGCGAGCGCGGGGCCTCCGAAGCCGCTGCCTCGCCGCGCGCGGAGGCGTCCTCCGCCGCATCGTCCTCCGCCTCGTCGTGCAGGATCGGGGCAGGCCGGCGGGCGCGGGCGGGCTCCAACGCCTCTCCGGGCTCGAAGACGGGCTCGCGGCGCCCGGCGAGCGCCTGCGACGGCTGGTGGGCGGCCCAGGGCACCTCCTCGCTCTCCGCGAAGGCGCGCCGGGCTGCGAGCGCCGGCGAGGCCCCCGCATAGGCGAGGCCAGCCTCCGCCCGCTGCGCGCGCCAGGCGTCGAGGCGGGCGCCGAGCGCCGCGCGGCCCTGCATCACGGCCTGCGCGAGGGCGCCGAGGGAGACGATGCCGAGGCTCGGCTCGTCCGGATCGTAGCGGCCATCGGAGCGCCCCGGCAGGGCGCGGCGGACCGGCTCGCGGGCGGCCATGTAGGGCGCGTCGTCCTCGTCGTCGTCGAGGCTGGCGCCGACCCGGCAGGCACCGGTCAGGCTCAGGATCGCGACCGCCGCGTAGGCGAAGCCGACGAGCGCCGCGGCGGGCCCCGAGATGGCGCCCACGATGGTGCGGGCGGCCGACATCAGCGAATCGCCCGCCACGCCCCCGAGGCCGGTCGGGAGCGGCCAGCGGGCCGTAGGCGGCAGCGCGCTCGCCACGGCGCTCGCGGCGCAGAAGCCGATGATCCAGAGCGCGATCCGCATCCCGCCCCGGGGCAGGTCGCGCTCGCTCATCAGGCGGACGCCCCACAGGGCCGGAGGCAGCGCGAAGGCGAGCGAGCCGAGCCCGAGAAGCTGCATGGCGAGGTCCGAGACCACCGCGCCGGGGGCGCCCAGGACATTGTGCGCCCTGTGGTCGGTGGCGTGGTTCAGGCTCGGATCGTCGATCGACCACGTCGCCAGCGCCACCGTCAGGGCGATGGCGGCGGTGAACAGGAGGAGGCCGCCGAGCTCCGTCAGCCGCCGCGCCAGGAACGGCCGCAGCGTGTCGACGAAGGTGTCGTAGGGCGATGCGGAGCGGCGAAGCGAGCGCATGCGGGACCGGGCGCGAGGGGGACGCAAGGGGGACTTGGACCCGCACGCTACGGCCATTCCGTTAACGGCCATTTAAGGTTGAAGAACTGCGAGTGCTTGACGCTTCAAGGGCTTAGGCGCGCAAGGGTGAGGCCGCGACGGCCCGGAGGGTGCAATTTCGGCCCGGATATGCGAGACCGGGCCCCATGAGGATCGACGGCAAGCCCTACCGCACCATCTGGCCGGCCCGCGACGGCGTCGGCGTCGAGGTGATCGACCAGACCCGCCTGCCCTTCGCCTTCGAGGTGCAGCGCCTCGCCACCCTCGCGGACGCCGCCCGGGCAATCCGCACCATGGTGGTGCGGGGTGCGCCGCTGATCGGCGTCACGGGAGCCTACGGGCTGGCGCTGGCGATGCGGGAGGATGCCTCGAACGACGGGCTCGACCGGGCGGTCGGGATCCTCGCGGCGACCCGCCCCACCGCGATCAACCTGCGCTGGGCGCTCGACCGGGTCGCCGCCAACCTCCGGCAGGTGCAGAGCCACGAGCGCTTCGCGCAGGCCTTCGCGGAGGCCGGACGCATCGCCGAGGAGGACGTCGCGAGCTGCCGGGCGATCGGATCGCATGGCGGGCGCATCCTCGCCGAGCTCGCCCGCGAGAGGGGCCGGCCGATCAACGTGCTGACCCACTGCAACGCCGGCTGGCTCGCCACCGTCGACTGGGGCACGGCGCTCGCACCGATCTACATGGCGCACGACGCGGGCGTGCCGCTGCACGTCTTCGTCGACGAGACGCGGCCCCGCAACCAGGGCGCGGCGCTGACCGCCTTCGAGCTGAACGCGCACGGCGTGCCCCACACGGTCATCGCCGACAATGCGGGCGGCCACCTGATGCAGCACGGCGGCATCGACGTCTGCATCGTGGGCTCGGACCGGACCACCGCGACCGGCGACGTCTGCAACAAGATCGGCACCTACCTGAAGGCGCTGGCGGCGCACGACAATGCCGTGCCCTTCTACGCGGCGCTCCCCTTCTCGACGATCGATTGGGCGCTCTCGGACGGCGTCGCCGAGATCCCGATCGAGGAGCGGGACGGGCGCGAGGTCAGCCACCTCACCGGGCGGCTGGCCGATGGCGGCTTCGCGACCGTCGAGGTGGTCTCGCCCGGCAGCCCCGTGGCGAACCCCGCCTTCGACGTGACGCCCGCCCGCCTCGTCACCGGCATCATCACCGAGCGCGGCGTCGCCGAGCCGAGCCGCGAGGGTCTGCTCGCGCTCTATCCGGAGCGGCGCAGGGCGGCGTGAGGCGCCGGGCGCGCAGCGTTCAGGACATCCGGCGCCTCACGCCGCCCATTGCCAGAACACCGAGCTCGTGAATTCGAAGACCGGCTCGCCGTGCTGGTTGCGGCCGGTGTTGCGGCTCGTCGAGAGGCCCCAGCCGGGACGCGTCGCGGAGGCGCGCCTGTCGATCAGCGTCGTGGCATAGGCGATCGTGTCGCCCGCGTAGACCGGCTTCAGCCAGCGCAGGTCGCGGAAGCCCGGCGAGGGCCCGCTCGCCGGCACGGGGCCGGAGCGCGCCGTGAGGGCCGCGTCCCGGGCGCGGGTCGCCAGCATGCGCCGCATCCAGATCGCGGCCGTGTGCCAGCCCGAGGCGCAGAGGCCGCCGAAATGGGTCTCGCGGGCGGCGGCCGGGTCGAGGTGGAACACCTGCGGGTCGTAGGCCCGCGCGAAGGCCACGATCGCGTCGGCCGTGAAGGCGTGGGCGCCGAGCTCCCGCGTCGCACCGATCTCGGCCCGCGACAGGAACGGCAGGATCTCGGCATCCTCGGGCTCGGCGGCCGGCACCGGCTCGGCGAGGGCGACCGGCCGCGGCGGCGGGCTCTCCGCGCCGCGCCGGGGCAGCATCACCGTGCAGCCCTGACTCATCACGGTCTCGCCGCGCTGGTTCAGCACCGCCATGGCCAGGCGCACGAAGCCGCGGTCGGGCTTCGAGGTGGAGCGCCGGCAATCCTCGACCTTGACCGAGAGGCGCAGCGCGTCGCCCGGCAGCACCGGCCTGACCCAGCGCAGTTCGGTGATGCCGGGCGAGCCCATCGAGGAGCCGCCCCGGAAGACGCTCGCCTGCAGGAGGCGCATCGCCAGCGCCGCCGTGTGCCAGCCCGACGCGATCAGGGTGCCCACGAAGGTCTCGCGCGCGGCCGCCTCGTCGAGGTGGAAGGGCTGGGGATCGTAGGCCCGCGCGAAGGCGACGATGTCCTCGCGCGTCACCGCGAGCGGGTCGCTCCCGATCACCTGGCCCTTGGAAAGGTCCTCGAAGCGGATGCCGGACATCGGCGCCTCAATTGGCGAAGCGGAAATGCAGCACGTCGCCGTCCTGCACGAGGTATTCCTTGCCCTCGAGCCGGAGCTTGCCGGCGTCCCGCGCCCCGGCCTCGCCCCTGAGCGCCGTGTAATCGGCGAACGCGATGGTCTCGGCCCGGATGAATCCCTTCTCGAAATCCGTGTGGATCACGCCGGCGGCGGCGGGGGCCCGCGTGCCCCTGGTGATGGTCCAGGCGCGGGCTTCCTTCGGCCCGACCGTGAAGTAGGTGATGAGGCCGAGAAGGTCGTAGCCCGCCCGGATCACCCGGTTGAGGCCGGGCTCGGTCAGGCCGACGGCCTCCAGGAACTCGGCCTGGTCGGCCTGCGGCATCACGGCGATCTCGCTCTCGATCTTGGCCGAGACCACCACCGCCACCGCGCCTTCCTGCCTGGCACGGGCCATCACGGCGTCGGACTGGGCGTTGCCCCGGTCGGCGTCGCCCTCGTCGACGTTGCAGACGTAGAGGACGGGCTTTGCCGTCATCAGGCCGAGCTGCTGGAACAGGCGCTCCTCCTCGGCCTTCCGCTCGACGAGGCGGGCGGGCTTGCCCTCGCGCAGCAGCGGCAGCGCCCGGTTGACGAGGTCGAGGAACTCACGCGCCTCCTTGTCGGAGCCCTTGGCCTTCTTCTCGAGCGCCACGACGCGCTTCTCGAGGCTCTCGAGGTCGGCGAGCATCAGCTCGGTCTCGATCGTCTCGATGTCGGCTTCCGGGTCGACCTTGCCCTCGACATGGGTGACGTCGCCGTCCGTGAAGCAGCGGACCACGTGCGCGATGGCGTCGACCTCGCGGATGTTGGCCAGGAACTGGTTGCCGAGCCCCTCCCCCTTCGAGGCGCCGCGCACCAGGCCCGCGATGTCCACGAAGGTCAGCCGCGTCGGGATGATCTCCTTGGAGGCGGCGATCTTCGCGAGGTCATCGAGGCGGGGATCCGGCACCGCCACCTCGCCCACGTTCGGCTCGATCGTGCAGAAGGGATAGTTCGCCGCCTGCGCGGCGGCCGTCTGCGTGAGCGCGTTGAAGAGGGTCGACTTGCCGACGTTCGGCAGGCCGACGATGCCGCATTTGAAGCCCATGGTCCGGATCCGTCAGTTGAGCGCGAGGGTGGCGCGGGCGTGGGGTGTGAAGGGGTTGACGACGGTCAGGGTCTCGACGACCTGCCCATCGCTGAGGTCCTCGGAGACGAAGTGTGCGCAGCGCGCCTGCAGCGCCGAGGCGACCGCCACGCTGTCCCACCATGCGAGCCGATGGCGCGTCTCGATCGCGATCGCCGCGCGGTGTGTCCACACGTCGAGCGGCGCCGTGCAGGCGGCGTGGAAAATGGAGAGATAGCGCTCGACCTCCGCGGGCGGAGCGAACCTGCGCTTGTGGGCCAGCACCCTGTAGCACTCGTTAAGAATCTGCGGGCTTACGACGAGGCGGCGGCGCGACAGCGCTTCCCGGATCAGCGCCGCACTGCGTTCCCTCCGCGCCGGATCCCGCGGATCCATCGCGTAGACGATCAGGTTCGTGTCGAAGAAGAGCCGGCCGGTCATAGAGATCGTCGCGCTTGGGCAGGTTCTCGGCGATTCCGGGCCAGCCGGGGCCATCCAGGAACGTGTCGAGCGCGGCGAGCCGCGCCGCGATATCGGGGCTGCGCCGCTCGGCGAGGGTCTGGGCGACGAAGCGCGAGAGGCTCTGTCCCTGCTTGGCCGCCTCGACGCGCGCCCACACGAGCAGGTCCTCGTCCATCGTCACGGTGACGTTCTTCATCGCCGGTCTCCGGCATCCGATATCGTGTTCCCGTGTTCTCGTGTCAATTTCGCGCCCCGAGCGCCTTCACCTCGTCCCAGCCGCGTCCCGCCATGGCGAGATGGACCTTGTTCTGGAAGCTCGCATCCTCGCCCGCCGCGAGCAGGTCCGCGTGGTCGGCGAGCGCCCCGCAGAGATCCTCCACCCAGGGCTCCTCGGCCTTGCCGAAATCGTTGAGCACGTAGGCGTGCACCATGGCCTTGTCGCCGGGATGCCCGATGCCGAGGCGCACGCGGCGATAGTCGTTGCCGCACTGGGCCGTGATCGAGCGCAGGCCGTTATGCCCGGCATTGCCGCCGCCGAGCTTCACCCGGAGCTTGGCGGGGGCGAGGTCGAGCTCGTCGTGCAGCACGATCACGTCCGCGAGCGCGATCTTGTAGAAGCGCTGGGCTTCCGCGACCGAGCGGCCCGACTCGTTCATGAAGGTCTGGGGCTTCAGCAGGATGGCGCGCTCGGAGCCGAGCACCACCTCGGCCGTCTCGCCCTGGAACTTGCGGCGGAACGGGCTTGCCCGGTGCCGGCGGGCGATCGCGTCGATGCCCATGAAGCCGATATTGTGCCGGTTGCGCGCGTAGCGCGGACCGGGATTTCCGAGGCCGACGAACAGGCGCATGGATCAGGCCATCCCGAAACGCGAACGCCCCGGCCTTGCGGCCGGGGCATCCTCCCGAAGGTCCGGTGAGGGGGGCCGACGGCCCCGGCCTCACGCCTCCGTCTTGTCCTCGCCGGCCTCGCCCTCGCCTTCCGCCTTCTCGGCGGCGGACTCGGCGCTGGCGGCCTCGGCGATCGCGGCCTCCTCGGCCTCGACCTCGGCGCCGAGCACCGTCGGCGGCACGATGTTGGCCACCGTGTCGGTCGCCTCGCCCGTGTAGGTCACGCCGGCGGGCAGCTTCACGTCCGTGATGTGGATCGTGTCGCCGATGTCACGGCCGCTGAGGTCGATCTCGATCGCGTCGGGAATCGCGTCGGGGGCGACCTCGACCGAGAGCGTGTGCAGCACGATGTTGAGGGTGCCGCCCTTCTGCTTGATGCCGGGCGCCTTGTCCTCGTTCAGGAAGTGCACCGGCACCTCGACGGCGATGGCCTGGCCGGCGACGACGCGCAGGAAGTCGACGTGGATCGGCACGCCCGAGACCGGGTCGAGCTGGAAGTCGCGCGGGATCACGCGGGTCTTGCGGCCGCCCGCGTCGATCTCGAACACGGTGGTCTTGAAGCCGCCGGCGTAGATCAGGGTGCGGGTGCGGATGAGGTCGATGGCGATGGCCTGCGGGGCCTGACCTCCGCCGTAGATGACGGCGGGAATCTGGCCCTGGCGACGAACGGCCCGGGCGGCCCCCTTGCCGACCCGGTCGCGTGCCACGGCCTCAAGCGGCTTAACGGCGCTCATGGCGTGATCCTTAATCGTTGTGGAGAGGCGGGAAACGCCAAAGGCCGCCCGAAACGGACGGCCCCGAACCGATCCCACGCGCCCGTGCCTCCAAGGGTGTCTGGCGGGCGCGGGGGCTCCATACAGGCTCGGGGGCGCGGATGCAAATGACCGATCGGCCAAGCGGGTCTCGGCCTGAGAGCCTGCCGCAACGCGTCCGGCCACCGGAGGGCCTCCCGGCGCGGCGGGCGCCGCGCGTTCGATGAGAGGCTCCACGTCAGCATTCGTGCAGATCTGTCAAAGTATACAACTCAAAGTGATATAATCAGGACTCATCAATTTAAAATAAATTTAACTTATATTTAGACATGATCACTAGAATTTCTTCGAGATCGACGGTGCCGCACAGGTCCGGAAGCTGTCAGTTTCGCGGGAAGGGATGTGTCCATGAAAACCGGTATCCGCACACGCCTCTTCGGAGGATTCGCGGCACTCATCGCAATTTCCGCTCTCATCGGCGGCATCAGCTACTACCAGTCGAACGTGTTGGTCGATCAGTACAAGCGGCTGATCCACGTCCAGAACAGCACGGCCGAGATGGCCAGGGTGAACCGCTACGCGGAGCGCCTCAACGGCTTGGCCGCCGAGTACAGGAACGGCCAGGCGCAGGACAAGGTGGAGGCGATGCGCCAGAGCGCGGTCAGCGTCGCCGAGCGGGCGGCTAAGCTCGTGACGCAGGCGACGGCCGAGGACCGCCGCGTCTATTATGGGACCGTCGCCCGGGCCGGGCGCGACATCCAGGCGGATATCGACGGTCTCGTCAAGCTCGGCGACGCCATTCGCGACAGCCGGGCGAAGCTCTTCACCGGCGGCGACGGGCTGACGAAGGCGACGGGCGCCCTCGTCGCGGACGTCGGGACGGACGGCGACGACGGCGCCACCGCCTCCGCCCATGCCGTCGAGGCGGCGGTTCTTCTGGTGCGCGTCTCCAATTGGCGCTTCCTGGCGACGCAGGATCCGAAGGGGCCCGCCACCTTCGTGGCGAATGCCGGCAAGGCGGAGGCCGCTCTCAAGGCCTTGGCGGATCTCGATGCCCGCGGCCGGCACGCCAAGACGATCGCGGCGACGCGGGATGCCCTGGCGTTCTACCGCGCGAATTTCGAGGCCACGGCGGCCGCGATGACGGCGAGCGCCGAGCTCTTCAGAACCGGCTTCACGCCGAGGCTCGAGACCATCGCGAAGGCGGGCGCCGATGCCCAGGCCTCGATCGAGCGCACCGTCGCCGAGTTCCATGTGGAGACTGACGGCACCGTCTCGGCGACGCGCACGACGCTGATCGCGCTCGTCGCGCTGGCGCTCGGGCTCGGCGGCCTCCTGGCGATGCTGATCGCCCGCAGCATCATCCGACCCGTGCGCGGGATGACCGCCGCGATGGCGCAGCTCGCGAACGGCGACCTCGCCGTGGCGGTGCCCTCGCGGGACGCCGTCGACGAGATGGGCGAGATGGCCAAGGCGGTCGAGGTCTTCCGCGAGAACGCGGCGGCGCGCGCCGAGCTGGAGGCGCGTCAGGTCGAGGAGCAATCCGCCCGCGAGCGCCGGGTCGCCCGGGTCGACGCGCTCGTGCGCGACTTCGAGCTGGGCGTCACCGGTTCCCTGCACATCGTCACCTCGGCGGCCAACGAGCTCGACGCCACGGCCCATTCCATGACCGGGGTCGCGCAGGACACCAACCGGCGCGCCGTCGCCTCGAGCGCGGCCGCCGAGCAGACCTCCTCGAATGTCCAGACCGTCGCCGCGGCGACCGAGGAGATGGTGGCCTCGCTCGGCGAGATCGAGCGCAGCGTCGCCCGCTCCGCCGAGGTTGCGGGTGCGGCCCTGCGCGAGGCGGAAGCGACGAGCGGCTCGATGGACGATCTGACCCGCGCCGCCGAGGAGATCGGCACCGCCGTGACCATGATCTCGGCGATCGCCGCCCAGACGAACCTGCTGGCGCTCAACGCCACCATCGAGGCCGCCCGCGCCGGCGAGGCGGGCCGCGGCTTCGCCGTGGTGGCGAGCGAGGTGAAGGAGCTCGCCGCCCAGACCGCCCGCGCGACGGACGAGATCGGCTCGAAGATCGCGGCGATCCAGGCCGCGTCCGGCAGCGCGGCCGGCGCGATCCGCCAGATCGGCCGCACCATCGTGTCCGTGAACGAGATCTCGGGCGTGATCGCCGCGACGATCGTGGAGCAGACCGCGACCACCAACGAGATCGCCCGCAACGTCGGCGAGGCGGCCCGCGGCACGCGGGACGTGTCGAGCAACATCGCCCAGGTTTCGGCCTCGGCGGGCGAGACCGGCACCGCCGCCGCCCAGGTCCTGGGGTCGGCGCAGGACCTGTCGGCCCAGTCGCTCGCCCTGAAGCAGCAGGTCGACACCTTCCTGGAGCGGATCCGCGCGGCCTGAGGCACGCCCGCCGCCGCGGTGGCGTCCGCCGCCGCGGCGCAGCTTTTCCTTTGCCCGCCCTTCGGCTATGCCCCGGACGATCTCCCCGTCCCAGCCGCCGAGGGCCCGCGATGTTCCCCAAGCCCCAGCCTGCGCTCGCGCCCAACACCTTCGCGTTCGAGCAGCTGCCGCTGGTCAAGCCCACGGGCTTCCGCGAGTACGACGCCCGCTGGCTGTTTCCGGCCGAGATCAACCTGATGGGCGTGCAGGCGCTGGGGCTCGGCATCGGCACGCTCGTGCACGAGATGGGGGTGCGCCCCGACATCGTGACGGGCCACGACTTCCGCTCCTACTCCTCCTCGATCAAGCTCGCCCTCGTCGCCGGCATGATGGCCGCCGGCCTGCGGGTGAAGGATATCGGGCTTGCCCTCTCGCCGATGGCCTATTTCGGCCAGTTCGCTCTCGACTGCCCCTGCGTGGCGATGGTGACGGCCTCCCACAACGACAACGGCTGGACCGGCGTGAAGATGGGCGCCAACCGCCCCATGACCTTCGGCCCCGACGAGATGGGCCGCCTCAGGGAGATCGTGCTCGGCGGCACCTATCACTACCGGGACGGCGGCAATTACGAGTTCGTCGAGGGATTCGCCGAGACCTACCTGCGGGACCTGCAGGCGCGGGCCAAGCCCGTCTCGCGCAAGCTCAAGGTCGTGGCCGCCTGCGGCAACGGCACGGCGGGCGCCTTCGCGCCGAAGCTCCTCGAGAGCCTCGGCGTCGAGGTCATCCCCCTCGACGTCGAGCCCGACCATTCCTTCCCGCGCTACAACCCGAACCCCGAGGACATGGAGATGCTCCATGCCATCGCGGCGAAGGTGCGGGAGACCGGCGCCGATGTCGGCCTCGGCTTCGACGGCGACGGCGACCGCTGCGGCGTGGTCGACGACGAGGGCGAGGAGATCTTCGCCGACAAGATCGGGGTGATGCTGGCCCGCGACCTCGGCCGCCTGCATCCGGGCTCGACCTTCGTGGTCGACGTGAAGTCGACCGGCCTCTACCACACCGATCCCGAGCTGCAGGCGCAGGCGATCCGGACCGATTACTGGAAGACCGGGCATTCCTACATCAAGCGCCGCGTCAACGAGCTCGGCGCGCTGGCGGGCTTCGAGAAGTCCGGGCACTTCTTCTTCAACGAGCCGATCGGGCGCGGCTACGACGACGGCCTGCTGACCGCGATCGCCGTGATCGAGATGCTCGACCGCAACCCGGGCCGGTCGATGGCCGACCTCTACCGCGCCCTGCCCAGGACCTGGGGCTCGCCGACCATGTCGCCCCATTGCGCCGACGAGGCGAAGTACGGCGTCGTCGAGCGGGTCACGGCGCGCTTCCGGGCCATGAAGGAGGCCGGCGAGCCGGTGGCGGGCGCGCGGATCACCGAGCTCGTCACGGTCAACGGGGTACGGGTCGCCACCGAGGACGGCACCTGGGGGCTCGTGCGCGCCTCGTCGAACAAGCCCGAACTGGTGGTCGTGGTGGAGAGCCCCGTCTCCGAGGAGCGCCTGCACGCCATGTTCAAGGCGGTGGACGCCGTGCTGCGGGAGAACGGCGAGGTCGGGGCCTACAACCAGACGATCTGAGGCGGCGCGTCCGGCCGCGCTCGGGCTCAGCGCTCGGTCCCGCCGACCGCCATCTTGCGCCGCGCGTCGGCCTGCCCGCTGACGTCGCCGAAATATTTCGACGAATCGCCGAGCTGGACGGAGGGCTGGCAGTTCGGCGTGCAGGAATAGGATTCGCGCTCGAGCCCGCGCTGGACCGTGATCACGGCCGCCTGCGGCGCCTCGACCCGGATCATCGACTCGGCGAGCATCTGGCCGCCCGCGTCGAGGGCGATCAGGTTCGTCGAGCCGAAGCTCTTGCCGGTGAGCACGAGGACGCCGTTCTTCTGCAGCGTCACGTCGGCGATGATCGGGTTGCCGACGATCACCGTCTGGGTCCGCTCCGGCAGGCGCATCACCTTGGCGTTGTCGACGAGCACCGTGACGATTGCGGATTCCGTCTCGGCCCGGGCGGCGCCCGCGAGCAGGAGGCCGGCCGCGAGCCCGAGGGCGATCCTGACGCGGGTCGGCCGGGGAAGGGTCATGCAGCGCATCGGATGGCAACTCGGACGGCTGGAGGCGCTCGCGCGGGTGATTCGGGCGGCGCGGGCGCTCGCGCGCCCTGCCGCATGGCACGACGAAACACCGGATTGGTGAATGAAGCGCTAAGCGCGGGCCACAAAGCCCCCGAAGCGGCACCGCCGGCAGGCGGCCGGGCCTCCGGCCGAGGCCGCAAATCCCGGGCCGGCCTCGCGTTTCGGCGGAAAGCGGCTCGGCCGCCCGGCTCCGTACTGCCGATTACGCTTCCTTCACCACAAATCGAGACGGGCCGGCGCCCGGCCGTTTCTCGATCGGATTTAACGCAATCGCAAGGCGCACCGCGTCAATCTCGGCCCTGCCGCCGATCGAGATAACACAGATCTTCGACGGTCACTTCGCAAGTCGTTAGATCAAGGAACTCAACCATGAAGAACGTCTTCAAGCGTTTCGCCTCCGACGAGTCGGGCGCCACCGCGATCGAGTACGGCATGATCGCCGCCCTCATCGCCGTCGTCATCATCGGCACGCTCAGCGCGATCGGCACCAAGCTCAACGCCAAGTTCACGGCGATCTCCGGAAACCTGAACTGATCCGTCTTCGAGGCGGGCTTGCACGAGGCGGCGGGCTTTCCCCCAGCCCTCGCCTCGTGCCGCCACCCGGGACCCGCGGCCGGGAACGCCGCGCGATGGTCGACCCGGCCCCTCCGGCCGGGCGCCCTCCCAACCGTCACTGCTCGCAGGCGCGACGTCATGGCAACGCTCGGTCTCCAGATCGTCTTCCCGTTCCTGATGGCCTACGCCGCAGCCAACGATCTCCTGACGATGCTGATCCCGAACCGGATCTCGCTCGCCCTCACGGCCGCCTTCGCGGCCGTCGCCGCCACCGGCATCCTGACCTGGCCCGAGATCGGCGCGCATCTCGGTGCGGGCGCCCTCGTGCTCGCCGTCACCTTCGCGCTGTTCGCGTTCGGCGTCATCGGCGGGGGCGACGCGAAGCTCGCCGCCGCGACCGCCCTCTGGCTCGGCTTCGACGGGCTGATGGATTACGCGCTCGTCGCCTCGATCGCGGGCGGAGCGCTCACGCTGGCGCTGCTCGCCGCCCGCGCCCAGCCCCTGCCCGGCGCGGTCGCCCGGCTGCCCTTCGCCCTGCACCTGCACGACCGCAAGACGGGCGTGCCCTACGGCATCGCGCTCGCCGCCGCCGCCCTGATCGTGCTGCCCGACACGCTGATCTGGTCGCGCGCCGTGGCCGGCTGACGGGGCCTTCGTACGCCTGTGCCGTTCCCGGCATCCGGGGCCGGCGCGACGGTCACGTCTCCTTAACCGTAATTTGACGAATTTCCTGCAAGTCTGACCGGACTGACGGCATCCGCCGTCGCGTGTTCCCGGCCCGACGATGAAACCAGCCCGTCTTGCCGTCCTCGCCATCGCCCTCGTCGCGGGCGGCGGGGCCGCCTTCCTGATGAGCGGAGAGGATCCGCCGCCGGCCGCCGTCGCCAAGGCGGAGCCGCCACCGCCGCCCGTGCCGCTCTCCGAGGTGCTGGTCGCGGCCGCCGAGCTGCCGATGGGCCAGACCCTGCAAGCGGCGGACCTGCGCTGGCAGAAATGGCCCGCGGACGCGGTCGCGGCCGGCTACATCACCCGCAACACGGCGCCGAAGGGGCTCGAGGAGGCGGCGGGCTCCGTGATCCGCGGCGCCTTCCTGGCCGGCGAGCCGATCCGCCAGCAGAAGCTTGCCCGCCCCGGCAGCGGCTTCATGTCGGCGATCCTGCCCGCCGGCATGCGCGCGGTCGCGATCGTCACGGACAGCCGCGGCACGAACTCGGCGGGCGGCTTCATCCTGCCCAACGATCGCGTCGATGTGATCCGGACCTACCGCGACGAGGAGAGCTCGCGCAGTTCCGGCAGCGACGTCCAGGTCTCGCAGATCATCCTGCAGGACGTGCGCGTCCTCGCGGTCGGCCAGCTGATCCAGGAGAAGAACGGCACCAACGTCGTCACGGGCGAGACCGCGACGCTCGCCCTGACGCCGTCCCAGGCCGAGACCATCACGCTCGCCCAGAAGGTCGGCTCGCTCTCGCTGGCGCTGCGCAGCCTCGCCGATTCGGGCCGCGTCACCGAGCCCGAGGCCAAGCCCCAGGCCGATGCCGGCCTCACCGTCGTGCGCTTCGGCGTCTCCAAGCAGCAGACGACGCGATGACGCGCGCACCGTCCGCCGGCCCCGGGAAGGCTTCCGCGATGACCCAGACCCTGCGCAACCGCGCGGCCGCCCTCGCCGTCGCGGCCAGCCTCGCGGCGGCGGCGCCCGGCGCCCGTGCCGCGCCGGCGCCGGGCCGCGCCGATCCCGCGCTCACCGCGGCGCCCGTCCTGACGGTCGGGAGGGCCGAGGCCTCGGCCTCGCGCAAGATCGAGCTGACCGCCGGGCGCTCCGTCATCGTCGACCTGCCGACCGACGCCAAGGAGGTCTTCGTCGCCAACCCGAAGGTCGCCAACGCGGTGGTGCGCTCCACCCGCAAGGTCTTCGTCATCGGCATGGAGAACGGCACCACGTCGATCTTCATCATGGATGCCGGCGGCAACCAGATCGCCGCCCTCGACGTCACGGTGGCGCGCGACCTCAACCTCAACATCCTGCGCCAGACCCTGATCCAGACGATCCCGAACGGCCGCTTCGACATCCGCTCGAACGGCGATTCGGTGCTGCTCTCGGGCTCGGTGAACTCGTCCTCGGAAGCCGCCCAGGCGGTCGACATCGCCAACGCCTTCGTGGGCGTCGGCGGAGCCGGCGGAGCCGGCGGCGCCGCGGCCGGGACGCGCGGCGCGGTGATCAACAACCTGACGATCCGCAACAAGGACCAGGTGATGCTGCGCGTCACCGTGGTCGAGGTCGCCCGCTCGATCATCAAGCAGTTCGGCATCAACACGAGCGGCAACTGGTCGGCATTCAACCCGGTGAACAGCATCGTCAACAAGGACACCGGGCGCCTACCGTACGACTTCGCGAATTCCCTGCCCTTCCCGATAACCGGCGGGACGACGCCGGCCGGCAACCTGCTTCAGGGCTCGATACAGGCCGGCGGCTTCTCGCTCCAGGCCACCCTCAAGGCCTTCGAGCAGGCCGGCGTATCGCGCATCCTGGCCGAGCCGACCTTGACTGCGATCTCGGGGGAATCGGCCAAGTTCACGGCGGGCGGCGAGATCCCGGTCCCCGCCTCGGCCTCCTGCGGCACCGCCGTGATCTGCACGCCGGGCATCACCTTCAAGACCTACGGCGTGTCGCTCTCGTTCACGCCCGTGGTCCTGGCCGACAACCGGATCTCGATCCGGGTCGGCACCGACGTCACCGAGATCGACCCGCAGAACAGCTTCAACTACGCGGTCGGCACGCAGACGGTCGCGGTGCCGGGCACCAAGGTGCGCCGGTCCGAGACGACGGTGGAGCTCCCCTCCGGCAGCGTGATGATGACGGCGGGCCTGATCCAGCAGGTCAACAAGGCGGCGATCAGCGGCCTGCCCGGCCTCCTCAACCTGCCGATCCTCGGCGCCCTGTTCCGCTCGCGGGACTACCAGCGCCAGGAGACCGAGCTGATGATCCTGGTGACCCCCTACATCGCCAAGCCGATGGAATCGGCCCAGGTCTCGCGGCCCGACGACGGCTTCGTCGACGCGACGGACGCGCAAGGGGTCCTGCTCGGGCAGATCAACCGCCTCTACGGCGTCGCCGGCGCGCCGCCGCTCGGCGCCCGCTACCGCGGCCGCGTCGGCTTCATCACCGACTAGCCCCGACCGACAAGGACCCGGCGACAGCTCGCCCCAGCCGTCGCCGCCCGCCCGGACGACCACAGGATTCGCGACCGATGAACCCGCCCGCCTCCCTCCGGCCCGTCCGCGCCCGGCAAGCCGCCGCCCTCGCGGCCATGTCGCTCGTCGCCGCGCTCCTCGGGGCCTGCCATTCCGGGCCCGTCACGACCGGCTCGGTCTACCCGACCGATTACCGCGCGCGGCACCCGATCGTGCTGGCGGACGGGACCCGCAGCCTCGACGTCTTCGTGAACGGCAGCGGGCACGTCGACCCGCGCCAGACCGCCGACATCGACGCCTTCCTGCTCGAATACCGCCGCTACGGCCGCGGCGCGCTCCTCGTGGAGCTGCCCCGCGGGGTGGCGCCGGGGCTCGGCGCCGCGGTCGAGCGGAGCGCTGCCGCGATCCGCCGGATCGGCGCCGAGGGCGGGCTCTCGGCCCGCGACGTCGTCGTCTCGGGCTACCCGGTGGCGAACCCGGCGCTCGCCGCGCCGATCCGCCTCAGCTTCCAGCGGATGGAGGCGAAGGTCACGAGCCAGTGCGGGCTCTGGCCGCAGGATCTCGGCGTCGGCGATCCCGTCTTCAACATGCGCAACGAGCCCTACTGGAACCTCGGCTGCTCCATGCAGAAGACGGTCGCCGCCCAGGTCGCCGATCCGGTCGACCTCGTGCGCGGCCGCCCCGAGGGCCGGATCGACACCGTCCGCCGCACCCAGGACATCGGGAAGCTGCGCGAAGGCAAGGATCCGTCAACCGCGTGGCGGCAGGATGGACAGACGAGCGTCAAGAGCCAGGTCGCCAATTAAGGCCGCCCTGCCGCCCCCCCCGCGACCGCCGATTCCCCAGCCCCGAGCCGGAAAGCCCGTCATGTCGGACCTCCCCGAGACGCCAGAGCGCATCATCGCCCCGGTGCCGCGGATCACGATCCAGGCATTCTGCGAGACCGCGGAGACGGCCGGCCTGATCGAGGCCGCCGGCGACGACCGGCGGATGCAGAAGGCGCACATCAAGGTGCAGATGGGCGGCGGCCCGGCCGCGGTCGAGGCCTATCGCCACGCGCCGACGCCCAACGTCGTCATCATCGAGACGCAGGGCGCCAAGGCCAAGCCGCTCGAGTGCCTCGACGCCCTCGCGGAGGTCTGCGATCCCGGCACCAAGGTGATCGTGATCGGCCACGTCAACGACGTCTCGCTCTACCGCCAGTTCATCCAGCGCGGCGTCAGCGACTACCTGATCGCTCCGGTGGAGCCGCTCAGCCTGATCGTCGCCCTCTCGGACCTGTTCACGGCCCCGGGCGTCAAGCCAGTCGGCCGCACGATCGCGGTGTTCGGCGTCAGGGGCGGCATCGGCGCCTCGACGGTGGCCCACAACCTCGCCTGGTCGATCGCCCGCGGCCAGGGCACCCAGACGGTGATCGCCGATCTCGACATCGCCCACGGCACCGCGAGCCTCAACTTCAACCAGGACCCGCCGCAGGGCATCGCCGAGGCGGTCTTCGCGCCCGAGCGTCTCGACGCGGCCCTCGTGGAGCGCCTGCTCTCGAAGTGCAGCGACAACCTCTCGCTGCTCTCCGCGCCCGCCAGCCTCGACCGGACGATCGACGTCTCGGAGGCCGCCTTCGACGGGCTCGTCGACCACCTGCGCGCCGCCGTGCCCTGCATCGTGCTCGACGTGCCCCATCAATGGTCGGCCTGGACGAAGCGCGTGCTGGTCGGCGCCGACGAGATCCTGATCGTGGCGGGGCCCGACCTCGCCTCCCTGCGCAACGCCAAGAACCTGTTCACGGCGCTGCAGGCCGGGCGGCCGAACGACCGGCGTCCCCGCATCATCCTCAACGGCGTCGGCGTGCCCAAGCGCCCGGAGATCGGGGCCGCGGATTTCGCCAAGGCGCTGGAGGCGCCGCTGTTCGCGAGCCTGCCCTTCGAGCCCGCCCTGTTCGGCGCGGCGGCCAATAACGGGCAGATGATCGCCGAGATCCAGCCCGGCGCCAAAGCCGCCGAGATCTTCTCCGACCTCGCGGCCGCCCTGCTCGGCCGGCCCGAGACGCGCAGGGCGCGCGGCACCCTGCTCGAGCCCTTCCTCGAGCCTCTGCGCGCCAGGCTCGCGCGCCGCAAGGCGTCCTGAGCCATGTCGACGGCACGCATGTCGGCGGCACGGCTCCTGCCCGCGCGGCGGCCCCTGCAGGAGGCGGTCCATGTTCGGTAGACGGCAGGCGACCGCTCCGGCCGGCCCCACCCCGCCGCCCGCCCCGGCGCCGGCCAAATCCGCGGCGCCGATGGTCCTGCAAGAGAGCGCGGCGCCCAGGCGCGTCGAGCCGATCATCCTCGCCCAGGAGGCGCAGCGCTCGGAGGATTACTACCGCACGAAGAGCATGATCTTCGGCGCGCTGATCGAGGCCATCGACCTCGCCCAACTCGCCCGCCTCGACGCCGACACCGCGCGCGAGGAGATCCGCGACATCGTCTCGGAGATCATCGCCCTCAAGAACATCGTCCTGTCGATCGCCGAGCAGGAGGAACTGCTCGACGACATCTGCAACGACGTGCTGGGCTACGGCCCGCTCGAGCCGCTGCTCGCGCGCGACGACATTGCCGACATCATGGTCAACGGCGCCAACCGCACCTTCATCGAGGTGAGCGGCAAGATCCAGCTGACCAACGTGCGCTTCCGCGACAACCAGCAGTTGATGAACATCTGCCAGCGCATCGTGAGCCAGGTCGGCCGGCGCGTGGACGAGGCCTCGCCGATCTGCGACGCGCGCCTGCCGGACGGCTCGCGCGTCAACGTGATCGCGCCCCCGCTCGCCATCGACGGGCCGGCGCTGACGATCCGCAAGTTCAAGAAGGACAAGCTCACCCTCGACCAGCTCGTGCGCTTCGGCGCGATCTCGCCGGAGGGGGCCGAGGTCCTGAAGATCATCGGCAAGGTCCGCTGCAACCTCGTCATCTCGGGCGGCACGGGCTCCGGCAAGACGACGCTGCTCAACTGCCTGACCGCCTTCATCGAGCACGACGAGCGGGTGATCACCTGCGAGGACGCGGCCGAGCTGCAGCTGCAGCAGCCCCACGTGGTCCGCCTGGAGACGCGGCCGCCCAACATGGAGGGCCAGGGCCAGGTCACCATGCGCGACCTCGTCAAGAACTGCCTGCGCATGCGGCCCGAGCGGATCATCGTCGGCGAGGTGCGCGGACCGGAGGCCTTCGACCTCCTGCAGGCCATGAACACGGGCCACGACGGCTCGATGGGGACGCTGCACGCCAACTCCCCGCGCGAGTGCCTGTCGCGCATCGAGTCGATGATCACCATGGGGGGCTTCACGCTGCCCTCGAAGACGCTGCGCGAGATGATCTGCGGCTCGATCGACGTCATCATCCAGGCGACCCGCCTGCGCGACGGCTCCCGCCGCATCACCCACATCACCGAGGTGCTCGGGATGGAGGGCGAGGTCATCACCACCCAGGACCTGATGCTCTACGACGTGCTCGGCGAGGACGCGCACGGCAAGCTGATCGGACGCCACCGCTCGACGGGCGTCGGCCGGCCGAAATTCTGGGAGCGCGCCCGCTATTACGGCGAGGACCGCGCGCTCGCCGCCGCCCTCGACGCCGCCGCCGCCCTGACCGGGCCGGAGGTCTGATGGGCGCGCTCAACCTGCCGCTCGCCGCCGGCCTCTGCGCCGTCGCCGCGGGGGCGGTCGCCTACGCGGTCGTGCTGCCGCTGGTCTCGGGCGAGCGCCGGGCGGCCCAGCGCCTCAAGGCGGTCAGCGCCTCGGTCTCGGCCGCCGCCACCCGCGGCGTCGCGGTCAATCGCCGCGAGCAGGTGGCCAAGACCCTCAACGAGATCGACGCGAAGGCGAAGGGCCGGAAGGTCTCGCTGGAGCTCAAGATCGCCCGCGCCGGGCTGAGCTGGACGAAGCAGACCTACTATCTCGTCTCGGCGATCCTCGCGGTTCTGCTCGGGTTCGTCGTGCTGGCGCTGACGGAGAGCCCCGTCGCGGGCGCCGGTGGGGCCTTCGCGGGCGGGCTCGGGCTGCCGCTCTGGCTGCTTGCCTGGCTGCGCAAGCGCCGCATCAAGAAGTTCATCCTCGAACTGCCGAACGCCGTGGACGTCATCGTGCGCGGCATCCGGACCGGCATCCCCGTCAGCGACTGCTTCCGCATCGTCTCGCGCGAGGCCGAGGAGCCGGTGCGCGGCGAGTTCAAGACCGTGATCGAGACCCAGACGCTCGGCCTGTCCCTCACCGAGTCGATCGCGCGCCTGCACGACCGCGTCCCGGTGCCCGAGGTGAACTTCTTCGCCATCGTGATCAGCATCCAGCAGCAATCGGGCGGCAACCTGTCGGAGGCGCTGAGCAACCTGTCGCGCATCCTGCGCGAGCGCCGGAAGATGGCCGGCAAGGTCCAGGCGATGAGCATGGAAGCCAAGGCTTCCGGCGGCATCATCGCGGCCCTGCCCTTCGTGGTGACGATGATCACCTACCTGACGAGCCCCGAATACATCTCGCTGCTCTGGACCACCGATACGGGCAAGCTCGCCCTGGCGGGCTCGGCCGTGTGGATGATGCTCGGCGTCTTCACCATGAAGAAGATGATCAACTTCAAGATCTGACGGGATCGGCCCCGCGCCAGACGGCGGCGGGGTCCCGGGAGGCGCGCGGCATGATCCTCGAGAAGCTGATGGATACGCGCCTGCTCGGCGTGGCGCTCACCGGCGTCGCGGTGGCGGCCACCGCCGTCGCGGTGCTGCAGCCGCTCCTCGAGCCCGACCGGCTCGGCAAGCGCATGAAGCTCGTCAGCGACGAGCGCGAGGCGATGCGCCGGCGCGAGCGCGACCGGCTCGCCAACAAGGTCACGCTGCGCTCCGAGCCGAAGGCCTACATGAAGCGGGTGGTCGAGCGGTTCGACCTCAACCGCTGGCTCGGCACGGAGACCGCCAAGCGCCACCTGCTGATGGCGGGCTACCGCGGGACCGGCGCCGAGACCGGGTTCCTGTTCTTCCGCCTCGTCATGCCAATCGCCCTGACGGTCGCTGCGGCCTTCTACGTCTTCGTCCTCGAAGTGCTCGACCAGCCCCTGACGATCCGGCTCGGCGCCGTGATCTTCGCGGCCTATCTCGGCATCAAGCTGCCCGAGCTGTACCTCATCAACAAGTCCAAGAAGCGCCAGGCCGAGGTCAGGCTCGCCTGGCCGGACGCCCTCGACCTCAGCCTGATCTGCGTGGAATCCGGCATGGCGGTGGAGAACGCCTTCCGGCGGGTCAGCACCGAGATCGCGCCGCAGTCGGTGGTGCTCGCCGAGGAACTCGCCCTGATGACGGCTGAGCTCTCCTACTTGCCGGACCGCCGCATGGCCTACGAGAACCTCGCGAGCCGCATCGGGCTGGAGCCTGTGAAGGCCGTGACGACCGCGCTGATCCAGGCGGAGCGCTACGGCACCCCGGTCGGGCAGGCGCTGCGGGTCCTCTCGCAGGAGAGCCGCGACCACCGCCTGAACGAGGCCGAGAAGAAGGCCGCCGCGCTGCCGCCGAAGCTGACGGTGCCGATGATCCTGTTCTTCCTGCCGGTCCTCTTCGTCGTCATCCTGACGCCGGCGATCATCCAGATCATGCGCTGACACGCGCTCCGCTCGCTCGGAGCGGAGCGCGTGTCGGCAAGCCCGCGCGGCATGTGACGCGAAGCCCGGATCCGCGAGCCCGAAGGGATTGATCGGATCTGTTCATGGGGCAGGCTCATGGGGCGGGCTCATGGGGCGGGCGCCGGCCCCGGTCGCCGCGGCCCGCGGGACCGGGCCTCATCCCCGCGGCGGGTTGGCCTTGCGGGCGGTCTTGTCGGCCGCCTGGATCGCCTTCCAGCTGTTCGGCTGAGCGACGAGCGCGCGCAGGGCGGCGGCGTTGGCGGCGGCCTCCTCCGGCGGCAGCACCTCGCGCAGCGTCGCCTCGGCCTCCGGGAAGCGGCCCTTCAGGCCGAGCACGAGGGCGAGGTTCTGGCGCACGCGCGCGTCGGCACCCGGCTGCCCGACGGCGCGCCGCAGGGTGCTCTCGGCCTGGTCGAGGCGGCGGGCGAGCGCGTAGGACAGGCCGAGATTCGACAGGATCGTCGGCTCGTCCGGCCGGATCTTGAGGGCGGCATCGTAGAAGGCCTGGGCGCGGGCGTGGTCGCCGAGCTGGTCGGCCACCGAGCCTTGCGCCGAGAGGACGCGCCAGTCGGGCTGGGCCGGGGTATGGGCGTTCTGCAGCACCTCGGCCGCCTCCTGCAGGCGGCCGACCTCGGCCAGGGCCTTGCCGTAGGCGGCGAGCACCGCGCTGTTCTTCGGGTTGCGCAGGGCCGCCTGCTGGAGCACCGCGACCGCCTGGGTGGTCTGTTCCGTCGCCCGCAGGCCCTGGGCATACCGCATGGCGGTGCCGAGATCGTTGGGATCCGACGTGTATTTCGCGCCGAGCGCGTCGACCTCGCGGCGGCTGATCGTGCGGGGCCCGCTCGTGCCCCCGCCGAAGCCGAGGGCCGACAGGCCGGAGCCGATCGAGCCCGTGGTCTCGGGCGAGCGCGACTGGCATCCCGCCGCCAGGAGCACGAGGACGGCGGTGGCGGCGAGCCGTGCCCGGCGGCCCTGGCCGCAGGGCCTGCCGCGCTCGGGGATCTCGGGGGCCTGCGATCGCACCGTGATCATCCTACGCTCCGGACAGGTTGGCGGCCCCGCGCTTCACGGGTCCGACCCTCCGGTGATAGAGCGTTAACCCTAACCCGCGGTTAAGGTACGGCCCGGTACGCCGGCCCCGGCCGGGCCGTCCGCCATCCGGCACGCCCCGTGGTCCAGAAAATCCCATAACCCAGCCAGTCCCATAACCCAGCCAGTCCCATGAGCCGGCCAATCCCATGACCCAGCCCGCCCCCGATCCCGCGCCGGACTTCCTGCCCGCCGGAACCGCCGCCGTCCCGATCCGCTGCGTCGGCAGCACCGACTGGCCGGAGGTCGAGGCGTCCCTGAGCGGACCGCAGGCGGCCTATGCGCGGGCGATCGACTTTGCCCCCAAGGCCGGCCGCCTCGCCCTGCTGCCGGGGCCGGACGGGACGCTCGCCTGCGCGCTGTTCGGCCTCGGCGACACGGGCGCCGCGTCCTACGACCGGCTCCTGCCGGGCAAGCTGCCGGGGCTGCTCCCGCCCGGCGCTTACCGCCTCGCCGGCGACGCGGTCGATCCCGCGCAGGCCGCCCTGGCCTGGCTCCTCGGCAGCTACCGCTTCGGGCGCTACCGCTCGGCGTCCGCCGAGCGCCCGCGCCTCGTCGCGCCCGACGACGTCGATGCCGACGAGATCGCCCGGATCGCCGGCGCGGTCGCGCTGGGGCGCGACCTCGTCAACACGCCCGCCAACGACCTCGGGCCCGCCGAGATCGAGGATGCGGCCCGCGCGCTCGCGGCGCGCCACGGGGCGGAGATCGCCGTCATCGGCGGCGAGGCGCTCGCGCGCGACTTCCCCCTCGTCCACGCGGTCGGCGCCGCCTCGGACCGGGCGCCGCGGCTGATCGACCTGAGCTGGGGCGAGGCCGACGCGCCCGCCATCGTGCTCGTCGGCAAGGGCGTCGCCTTCGACACGGGCGGCCTCGACATCAAGCCGGCCGCCGGCATGCTCCTCATGAAGAAGGACATGGGCGGGGCCGCCGCCGCGCTCGCCGCCGCCGACATGGTGATGGGCGCCCGGCTCCGGCTGCGCCTGCGCGTGCTGATCCCGGCCGTGGAGAACGCCGTCTCGGGCAACGCCTTCCGCCCCGGCGACGTGCTGGCGAGCCGCGCCGGGCTCAGCGTCGAGATCGGCAACACCGATGCCGAGGGCCGCCTGATCCTGGCCGACGCCCTCGCGCTCGCGGATGCCGCGGCGCCCGACCTCATCGTCGACTTCGCGACGCTGACGGGCGCCGCCCGGGTGGCGCTCGGGCCCGACCTGCCCGCCTTCTTCACCGAGGACGAGGCGCTCGCCCTCGAGGTCGCGGCGGCGGGCGATGCCGCGCTCGACCCGGTCTGGCGGATGCCGCTGCACGCGCCCTACGCGAGCCTGCTCGATTCGAAGGTCGCCGACCTCAACAACGTCTCGGGCGGCCCCTTCGCGGGGGCGATCACCGCGGCCCTGTTCCTGCGCCGCTTCGCGCCGGAGACCCGGGCCCACGTTCATTTCGATCTCTACGGCTGGAATCCGTCGACGAAGCCCGGCCGCCCCGAGGGCGGCGAGGTCCAGACCGCCCGCCTCGTCTACGCGCTGCTGAAGGCCCGGTACGGGCAGTGAGGGCTGCGGGGGCGCTCCCGCCGCGGGCTCGCGGGCTCACCGAGCGATGCCCGCAACCGGCCCGACGTCGCGGAATCGGGCGCGTTTCGCCTCTCTCCTGTGCGGGCTGCGACCCCCCGGGGCCCGATCCGGATCCTGGTCCCGCCCGCGACCTCATCCTGAGGCGCCGCAGCGCAGCGGAGGCCTCGAAGGATCCCGCCAGGCGTCTGCGGGTCCTGGAGGCCTCCTTCGAGGCCGCTGACGCGGCGCCTCAGGATGAGGTCAAGGGTCGGACGGACCGCTCCGCCGGGTGCCGGATCGGATCCGTGCCGATCTCGCACGCCGCGTTGTGGTGGTCGCCAAGCCCGTCCGGGCGGGGACGCGCGCCGCGTCGCGCCGAGGCGCGTTCCCGCTCTCACCCCGCCATCGGCAGCCCGGTCTCGATCAGGCGGGCCCACAGGGAGGCGCCGTAGGGGGCGGCCTCGTCGTTGAAGTCGTATTCGGGATGGTGCAGGCCGGCGCTGTCGCCGTTGCCCATGAAGATGTAGGCGCCGGGCCGGTGGGCCAGCATGTAAGAGAAGTCCTCGGCCGCCATCAGCGGCGCGACGTTGCGCTCGACCTGCGCCTCCCCGACGAGGCCCGCCGCCACGTCCGCCATGAAGGTGGCCTCGGCCGGGTGGTTCTCGGTGACCGGATAGCTGCCGCCGAACTCGATCGCGCCCGAGGCCCCGAAGGCGCGGGCGACGTCGGTGACGATCGCGTCGATGCGCGCCTTCATGGCCTCCCGCACCTCCCCCGAGAGCGCCCGCATGGTGCCCCGCAGGGTGACGCGGTCGGGCAGCACGTTGAAGGCCTCGCCCGCCTCCAGCGCGCAGACCGAGACCACGGCCGAATGCAGCGGGTCGACCGAGCGGGAGACGACCGATTGCAGCGCCACGATGACATGGCTCGCCACCAGCACGGTGTCGACGGCGAGTTGCGGCAGCGCCGCGTGGCCGCCGCGGCCGCGGATCGTGATGGTGAAGCGGTCGGTCGAGGCCATGATCGGGCCGGGGCGGATCGCGAACCGGCCGATCGGCAGGCCCGGTACGTTGTGCAGGCCGTAGACGCTCTCGATGCCGAAGCGCTCCATCAGCCCGTCATTGACCATCGCCTCGCCGCCGCCGCCACCCTCCTCGGCCGGCTGGAAGATCATCACGGCTGTGCCGTCGAAGTCGCGGGTCTCGGCGAGGTACCTGGCGGCCCCGAGCAGCATGGCGGTGTGCCCGTCATGGCCGCAGGCGTGCATCCTCCCCAGCACCGTCGAGCGGTGGGGGAGATCCCGCGCCTCCCGGATCGGCAGCGCGTCCATGTCGGCGCGAAGCCCGATCGCCCGGTTCGAGGCATGGCCCCGCCCCCGGATCAGGCCCACGACGCCGGTGCGGCCGATGCCCGTGGCGACCGCGTCGCAGCCGAAATCCCGGAGCTTGCCGGCGACGAAGCCGGCGGTGCGCTCCACGTCGAAGAGCAGCTCCGGATGGGCGTGGAGATCGCGGCGCCACGCGGTGATCTCGTCCGCGAAGGCGGCGATGCGGTCGATGACGGGCATGGGTCCGAACTCGTGAGGGGCGGGCCGCGAGGGCGCACTGCCCCGTGCGGAGCAAACAGGAGGCCAGGAGCCGGGTCAATCGCGGTCGCGGCCTCGAGGGCCGCGACCCGGCCCCGAGGCCGCGGCCGCCACGCGTGATACGGGGTCCGCTCGATCCCTTGGGTGTTGGTGCGGGGTCCCGCCCTCGCCCTCATCCTGAGGCGCCGCGCCAGCGGCCTCGAAGGAGGCCTCCGGCGGCCCCTGTGCTCCCTGGAACCCTCCTTCGAGGCCTCCGCTCCGCTGCGGCTCCTCAGGATGAGGTCGAGGATAAGAAGCTCAACGACGAACCGAAGGGATCAACCGGCAACGGTATGAGCCGTGAGGACCCCTCAGCCTGGCCCGGGCCCCGGCCCGCGCCGGCGCCGGGGCGGCCCGGGCGGTGCGGCAGCGAGGTCGTCGAGGATCGGGCAATCGGGGCGGGCATCGCCGCCGCAATGCTCGGCAAGCTCTCGAAGCGTGCGCGCCATGCCCTGCAGCTCGGCGATGCGCCGCTCCAGCGCCGCGACGTGGTCGAGGGCGATAGCCTTCACCTGGGCGCTCGCGCGGGTCCGGTCGCGCCAGAGGGCGAGCAGCTCGCTGATCGCCTCCACCGAGAAGCCGAGGTCGCGCGCCCGGCGCACGAAGCGCAGAGTGTGGAGGTCGGCCTCCGCGTAGTACCGGTATCCGCTCCGCGTGCGGGTCGCCGGGGGCAGGAGCGCGATCTCCTCGTAGTAGCGGATCATCTTGGCCGAGACGCCGGTGAGGCGCGCGGCCTCCCCGATGGTGACGCGCCCGGCCGCGCCCGCGCTCACGCGGCCCTCGCCGAGGCGACCGTCGCGCCGGCCCGGCGCAGGCGCAGGGCGTTGCCGACCACGAACACGCTCGACAGGGCCATGGCGCCCGCCGCCAGAACCGGCGAGAGCGGCGGCCCGCCGAGGAGCGTCAGGGCGCCCGCCGCCACCGGGATCAGCGCCGCGTTGTAGGCGAAGGCCCAGAACAGGTTCTGGCGGATGTTGCGCATCACCGCCCGCGACAGGGCGACCGCTTCGGCCAGGGCGCGGGGATCGCCCGACATCAGGACAACGTCCGCGCTCTCCACCGCGATGTCGGTGCCGGTGCCGATGGCCAGCCCGACCTCGGCCTCGGCCAGAGCCGGCGCGTCGTTGATGCCGTCCCCGACGAAGGCGACCGGCCCGTGGCCGGCGCGGAGGCGCTGCACCGCCTCGACCTTGCCGCCGGGCAGCACCTCGGCGGCGACCTCGACGATGCCGAGCGCGCGGGCGACCCCTCGCGCGGTGGCGGCATCGTCGCCCGTCACCATCGCGACGGCGAGGCCCCGCGCCCTCAGCGCCGCCACCGCCTCGGCCGCGCCGGCCTTGACGGGGTCGGCGACCGCGAGAAGGGCCGCGAGGCGCCCGTCGAGCGCGACGTAGAGGGGGCTGCGCCCCGCCTCGGCGAGGCTGCCGGCCTGCGCGGCGAGCGCCTCGGTCGCGATGCCGAGCCGCTCCATGTAGCGGCGGGCGCCGATCGCGACCACCCGGCCCTCGACGCGGCCCGCCACGCCGAAGCCCGCCAGAGCCTCGAAGCTCTCGGGCTCCGGCAGCGCGAGGCCGCGCGCGCGCGCCGCCGCCACGATCGCGCCGGCGAGCGGGTGCTCGGAGCGCGCCTCCAGCGCCGCCGCCGCTCTCAGAACCGCCTCCTCCGGGAAGCCGGGCGCGGCCACGAGGTCGGTCAGCGCCGGGCGGCCCTCGGTGAGCGTGCCGGTCTTGTCGAGGGCGACGACGCGCACCTCCTGCAGGGCCTGCAGCGCCGCGCCGTTGCGGAACAGCACGCCGCGCTCGGCGGCGCGGCCGGTGCCCACCATGATCGAGGTCGGGGTGGCGAGCCCCATGGCGCAGGGGCAGGCGATGATCAGCACCGCGATGGCGTTGACGAGGGCGTGGCCGAGGGCCGGCGCCGGCGCGAGGGCGAGCCAGGCCAGGAAGGTCGCGAGCGCCACCGCGACGACGACCGGCACGAAGCGGGCGGTGACCCGGTCGACGAGGGCCTGGATCGGGAGCTTGCCCCCTTGCGCGGCCTCGACCATCCGCACGATCTGCGCCAGCACCGTGTCGGAGCCGATCGAGTCGACCCGCAGGTCGAGGCTGCCCCGCTGGTTCAGGGTGCCGCCGACCGTGCGGTCGCCGGGGCGCTTGGCGACGGGGGCCGGCTCGCCCGTCACCATGCTCTCGTCGACGTAGCTCTCCCCGGACAGGACCGTCCCGTCGGCCGCGACCCGCTCGCCGGGGCGCACCCGCACCACGTCGCCGACGCGCAGCGCGCCGAGGGGCGCCTCCGCCTCGGCGCCGTCCCGCACCACGCGGGCCGTCCGCGGCGCGAGGTCGACGAGCCGGGCGATGGCCTGCCCGGTGCGGCCCCTGGCGCGGGCCTCCAGCAGGCGCCCGAGCAGGATCAACGTGACGATGAGGACGCTCGCCTCGAAGTAGAGATGCTGGCTGCCCGCGGGCAGCCAGGCCGGCGCGAAGGCCGAGACGAGCGAGTACAGGTAGGCGGCGCCGGCGCCGAGGGCCACGAGGGCGTTCATGTCGGGTCGGCCGCCCACGAGCCCCGGCAGGCCCCGCGCGAAGAAGCGGCGGCCCGGTCCCGCGAGCACGAGGGTCGCCAGCGCGGCCTGCCCGTAGGCGCCGGCCTGCGCGAATCGGTGGAGCGCGGGCGAGAGGTGGCCGCCCATGTCGAGCACGACGACGGGCAGCGACAGGAGCGCGGCGAGGACGAGGTCGCGCCGCAGGCTTCGCGCCTCGCGCTCGCCCCGGTCCGCGCGCTCGCCCGGGGCGGCCTCGGCGAGTGGGCGCGCCGCGTATCCCGCCCGTTCCACCGCCGCCACGAGCTCGGCCGGCGCGACGAGCCCCTCCGGGTGGCGCACGGCGGCGGTGCCGGTCGCGAGGTTGACGCTCGCCGCGCCCACGCCCGGCACCCCGGCGAGCGCCTCCTCGACGCGGGCCACGCAGGAGGCGCAGGAGAGGCCGCCGAGCGACAGCCGGGTCACGGCCTCGGGGATGCGGTAGCCCGCCGCCGCCACCGCCTCGGCCGCCTCGGCCGGGCCGGTCCCGGCGAGGCTGGCGCGGGCGGTGGCGAGGTTGACGGAGACGTCGCGCGCGCCCGGCAGCGCCGCGAGCGCCCGTTCGACCCGCCCGACGCAGGAGGCACAGGAGAGGCCGAGGACCGGGAAGCTCAGGCTCCGGCCGGCTGCGGCGGAATCGGACATGGGGTGCGGGTCCCTGCGATCATCCATGCCGCCTCATGTGGGGCTTCCCATCGTGGGAAGGTCAAGGGGCGTCTCCCGGGCCGCCGCCGCACGGGGCGAGGAGGCCCGCGCTGCGCGCTCGCGCAAGCCGGGTCCGGGATCGCCCCGGCCGGTCACGGGCCCGCATCCTCGTGGGCGGGCAGGCTCACCCGCACCAGGGTGCCCTCCCCCACGCGGCTCTCGATGGCGAGGCGCCCGCGGTGACGGTTGAGGGTGTGCTTGACGATGGCGAGGCCGAGGCCGGTCCCGCCCTGCTGGCGGCTCGAGGCGGCGTCGACCCGGTAGAAGCGCTCGGTGAGGCGCGGGATGTGCTCGGGGGCGATGCCGGGTCCGTCGTCGCGGACGGTGATCTCCACCTGCGGCGTGCCCCGCCGCCCCTCCTCGCTGCGGCTCAGACCCACCGCGACGGTGCCGCCGCCGTACTTGACGGCGTTCTCGATCAGGTTCTCGACGACGCGCATGAGCTCGTCCCGGTCGCCCGGCACCAGGTAGGCCGCCTCCCCCGCCTCCAGGCTGATCGCGACGCCGCGCTCGGCGGCGAGCGCGGCCTGCGCGTCGACCATCTGGCGGGTGATCGCGCCGAGATCGACGCGCTGCGTCGGCACCACGTGCTCGCGCAGCTCGATCCGCGAGAGCGACAGGAGGTCGTCGATCAGCCGCGTCATGCGCTGCGCCTGGCTCAGCATGATGCCGAGGAAGCGCTCGCGCGCCGGCGCGTCGTTGCGGGCCGGGCCCTGCAGCGTCTCGATGAAGCCGACGAGGGAGGCGAGCGGGGTGCGCAGCTCGTGGCTCGCATTCGCCACGAAGTCGACCCGCATGGTCTCGAGGCGCCGGGCCGAGGTGAGGTCGCGCAGGAACAGCACCACGTTCGGCTGCCCGCCGCCATGCCCGCCGCCCTGCCCGCCGGCTTCCGGCATCGGCAGGGCGCCGATCTGCACCTCGAAGGCCCGCTCGGTGGGCACGCGGGTGGCGTAGGCGGTCTTGAGCGGCTGGCCGGTGCGCAGGACCTCCTCGATCCCGTCGAGGACGTCGGGGGTGCGCAGCGCGAAGGACAGCGGGTGGCGCAGCTTCAGCGCCGGCAGCAGCGCGCGGGCGGCGGGGTTCGCCTCCAGCACCACGGCGCGGCGGTCGATCAGGATGACGGGGTCGGGGATGTTGGCGAGCAGCGCCTCCGCGATGGCGGGCCGGCTCGGGCCCGCCGGGTCGGCGGCGGGCCGCGCCGGGCTGCCGCCGCGCCCGGCCACGAGCCCCGCCAGCGCCACGGCGCCGAGCGCGCTCGCCAGGAAGGCGAGGTCGAGCCCGCCGCGCAGGAGCGCCTCGCCGGCGAGCACGATGGCCACGATCGTTGCCCCGGTCCAGGCCGATCGGCGGGCGCCGCGCGCCATCGTCCGCAGCATGGCCCGGCTCAGGCCGGGCCGGACCGGTCGCCGCGCATCTGCCGCGACCGCTTCACGATCTCGTAGGCGCCGAGCATCGCGAGCGCCGTCACGAAGGGCACGAGGTAGTAGCAGACCCGGAACAGGAGCAGCGAGCCGAGCACCTGGTCGCGGGGCAGGCTCGACAGGGCGAGCAGGATCGTCGCCTCGAACACGCCGAGGCCGCCCGGCGCGTTCGAGGCGATGCCCAGCATGGCGGCGAGCACGTAGACCGCCAGGAAGGTCGTGAAGCCGATGGCGAGGCCCTGCGGCAGCAGCACGTAGAGCACGGCCGCCGCCGCGCAGACGTCGCCGATGCCGACGATCATCTGGCTCAGCGAGACGGAGGCGCCGGGCAGCTCCAGCCGCCAGCCCTTGACCTTGACGCTGCGGCGCTTCAGCGAGACCCAGGCGAGGTAGCCGAGCACGGCGACGAGCGCGGCGAGCCCCGCCCCCTGGTTGAGGCGGATCGACGTGAAGGTCAGCCCGGCGAGCTGCCCCGCCTCGATGATCAGGCTCAGGCCCAGCACCACCCCCATGCCGAGCCAGAAGGTGAAGCCCGCGATCACGGTCAGCGCCGCGATCTTGGCGGCCGAGAGCCCCTGCCCCGAATAGATCCAGTAGCGGATCGTGCCCGCCGTCAGCAGCGGGAAGCCCAGCGTGAAGCTCACCGCGTAGCTCGTGAAGGAGGCGAGCGCGGTGATGCGGTAGGGCACCCTGATCTTGAGCTGGCGCAGGGCCAGCGCATCGTAGCCCGTCAGGAACAGGTAGCTGACGGCCACGAACAGGAAGGCGAGGCCGAGCTGCCCCGCGGTCGCGGCCGTGAAGGCGGCGTGCAGCTCGGCCCAGGTGACGGTCTGGATGAGCTTCCACAGGACGCCGAGGGAGACCGCGAACAGGACGATGCTCGCCGCCGTGCCGATCCAGGCATAGCGGCCGCGGATGCCGCGCTTGCGCGCGACCTGCGGCACGCCCGCGGCCTCGGCGGTCCGGTCGACCTCGAGTTCCTCGGCCGCGTCGAGCGCCTTCTGCTCGTGTCCTGCAAAATTCATGTCGATCGGCGTCCGCCTCCGCCGGTAGCCGCGCTCGACCCGGCAGGGCGGCGCGACGGATCCTGAGCTCATGCCGGACCGCGGCCCGTTGGCGAGGCATGTAGGGGCTTCGGGTCCGAAAGGCCAGCGACGGCCGCGGGATACCAGAGACGATCCCCATGCCGCGGCCGGGCGGCCCCTCACGTCCCGACTTGGCAGGTCGACTCGGCAGGTCGACTCGGCGGGTCGACTTGGCGGGTCCACCCATCGCGGCCGGGCACGCCTCACCTCTCCCGTTCGGGAGAGGTCGAGTCGGCGAAAGCCGACCGGGTGAGGGGTGCGCCGTCTCCGGAGAGGTCGCACCCCTCACCCCGTCCCTCTCCCGCACGGGAGAGGGGACCCGCGCCCGGCCTTGCGAACCATCGAGCCCCGCACCGACGTCCTCGTGAATGCCGGCGGAGTCGGCGCCGCCGCCTCACCTCTCCCGTTCGGGAGAGGTCGGGTCCGCGGAACGCGGACCGGGTGAGGGGTTCGCCGTTTCCGGAGAGGTCGCACCCCTCACCCTGTCCCTCTCCCGCACGGGAGAGGGGACCCGCGCCCGGTCCCGTATCGGTCGAGCCTCGCGCAGCGGGCGTCGATGCGGGAACCCCGTGTCATCCTAGGAGAGCGCAGCCGCCTGCAGCGCCTGCGCCGCACGGCTCAGGCCGTCGCGGATGCGGTGCGCCACGTCCGGCGAGGTGCAGACATAGGTCGGGCTCGGGTGCGGGATGGCGACGACCGGCAGGCCTGGCCGCAGGGCCGCGACGGCGGGGCGGGCCGCCCCGGCGAAGCGGCCCGCCAGCACCACCACGGCAAGGCGCGGCAGCAGGTCGAGCAGCGGCGCGAGATAGGGGCCGGCGGCCGCGAGCTCCGAGCGGCGGGGCGCCCGGTTCAGCGCCCCCTCCTGGTGGATCACCCAGGGAATCGCGTTCCAGATCAGGCTGTCGCGGCGCGCGATCCCCGCTTCCGCGAGGAAGCGGAACAGGTTGGCCGCGGTGCCGGTGGCGTTGTCGCGCGAGACGAAGCCGGTGCGGAAGATCGCGGGCCCCGGCGTTTCGAGAAGCAGCAGCATCCGGGCCGACACCCCGCCGTCGAGCGGGTCCGGATCGGGCACCGCCGCCGCGCGCTCGGCCGCGATGGCGCGCGCGAGCGCGCGCAGCGGGGCGAGATGGGCCGCCCCCTCGGCGAGCGCCCGGCGGGCTCCGAGCTCGGCCGGGTCGGCGAGGCTCTTCGGGCGCTCGGGCTCAGGCATCGCGCCCCGGCACGCCCTCCGGCAGGTGCCCCGAGACGCGGAAGCGCTCGAAGCCGCCCTCCTCGGCGAGGCGGCGCGAGAGCCCCTCGCGCCCGCCGAACTGGAAGCCGATCTGGCTGGCATAGGCCGCGCAGGCCGCCTCCTTGCGCGCCTCCTCCTCGGGCCCGAGCGCGACCTCCCGGATTGCGAGCCCCGAGACGGTCTCGCGCAGGGGCTCCTGCGGGGCGTGGCCGCGCACCGTGTAGGGAAAGTCGCGCCACCACAGCAGCGGCGCCTCCGGCCCGGCGGCGGCGAGGGCCCTGACGACCTGCAGGTGGTCGGCATGGCCGCCGATCGCCTGGGGGACGAGGACCAGGTCGGGCCGGGTCCCGGCGAGGAGGTCCCGGAAGGCGGGGGCAAGCTCCCGAACGATCCCGTCATCCTCCCGCGTCCCGGCGAAGAGCTCGGGGGCCGAGCCGTAGCCGCGATGGGGCGCCTCGCGGAACGGCAGGTGCACCGGCTCCGCGACGCCGAGCGCGCGGGCGGCCGCCCGATCCTCGGCGCGGCGCAGGTCCATGTAGTCGATCTCGGGCGCGAGCCCCTTGTCGAGCTGGCAGGCGAGCGCGAAGCCGGTCGGCTCGGCCACGCTCGCGGTGAACACCGTCGCCATCACCACCCGCCATCCGGAGGCCGCCAGGCGCGCCAGCGTGCCGCCGCACGAGAAGGCGGCGTCGTCGAGATGGGGCGAGAGGGCAAGGGCGGTGGGCATCGGTCACGTCGCGGCTGACGCCCGGAGGCCGGGCGCGCCGGGCCGGGCAGAGATCGGGCGCGGGGGCTCCGCCTTCAACCCCGCCGCGGCGTCGACCGCAGCCTTGCCCATGTGGCGTCAGCCGCCTTCTTGCCCGTGTGGCGTCAGCCGCCTTCTTGCCCTGCGGCGTCAGCCGCCTTCTTGCCCATGCGGCGTCAGCCGCCCGCGCCGACCCGGAATGCGCTCGCGCAGGTCACGAGCGGGTCCGCCCCGCAGCGGGGGCACGGCCCGGTCAGGGTCACGAAGCCGCGCTCGGACACGCGCCCGCACCGCTCGGCCTCGCTGCAGCGCGGGGCGATCCGGACGCGGTAGAGGAACCGGCAATGGCCCTGGTACATCATCGGGGTCTCCGCGCTGCGCCGGCTGGCCCTGCCGCCGCGCATGTCCTCACGGGAGACGAGCCGCCCGTCGGGACGGCGGAAGACGTTGATCCAGTACCCGGCCATGCTCCGCCGCCCGATCGTCGCGCCACGTCAGACGAGAATGCCCGACCCGCTGCCCGCCCACAGGCCCGGCGCAGGAGGACGCCGTCATCAATTGTGGCATACTGCATGCCAATACCGATCGCGCAAGCGTGCGGATCGAGAACGTGTCCGGACACGGCTGCAGGGACGGAACAGCGCGACGCGCGGCCGCCCTCACAGCAGGTGCGGCTCGGCCCGGAAGCGGCAGGCGGGGTCGTGGGGCAGGTCGGGGGAGAAGTCCGCGGCGGGCCGCTCGGGCGCGACCCGGACGTAGACGTCCATGATCTGCCGGCCGACCGTCTTCCAGGAATAGACCCGGCGGCACTCCTCCAGCCCGTCGCGGGCGAGGCGGCGGCGCAGGCGCTCGTCCTCGACGACGCGGGTCAGCGCCTGGGCGAGCGCCGTCACGTCGCCGGGCTCGGTGAGGAGGCCGTTCTCCTCGTCGCGCAGGCAGTCCGAGACGCCGACCGAGTGGGTCGAGACCACGGCGAGGCCGGCCGCCATCGCCTCCAGGATGGTGTTCGAGAAGCCCTCCGCGTAGGTCGGCGAGACGAAGACGTCCGCCTCCCGGTAGAGGTCCGGCACGCTGTCGTAGGCGGCGTAGCCCGTGAAGCGGATCGCGGCCGCGTCGAAGCCGAGCTCGGCGGCGCGGGCCCTCGACGGGTCGACGTCGGGGCCGATCCCCGAGATGGTGGCGGAGAACGGTGTGCCCTGCTCGCGCAGGAGTGCCAGCGCGTCGATGAAGTCGAGCACGCCTTTCCGGCGGTCGACCCGACCGTGGTAGAGGAGCCGCACCGGGCCCCCATGCGGCGCCGGCAGGCCGTCGCCGCCGCGGGCGAACCGGGCCGTGTCGACGGCGCCCGGCACGATGGTGAAGCGGGCGGGGTCGGAGCCGAGGCGCCCGCAGACCTCCTCGACGAAGGAGCGGCCCCCGATCAGGAGTTCGTTGGCGTGAGCCAGGACCTCGCACATGGCGACCCGGTGGGTCTCGCAGCAGGAACCGACCCAGTGGCCGTCGCCGCCCTGGATCGAGACCACGTTCGGCACGCCGAGCCGGCGCGAGGCGAGCAGCACCGCCCAGCCGGTCGGGTAGCCGTACTGCGCGTGCAGCACGTCGAAGGGCGCTCGCGCGTGCTCGGCCGCGATGGTCTCGACCATCGTCTCGATGTCGCGCTCGAAGTTGCCCCCCTCCTGCTCGCCGAGCTGCTCCAGGCCGATCACGCGCACGCCCGGCACCGGCGGGGGCGGGCCGCCGCCATAGACCCGGGTGCCGAAGGCGTCGCCCCGGTACTGGCTGATCATCGTGACGTCGTGGTCGGCCTGGACGAGCTCGCGCAGCAGGTTCTGGGCGTAGACGCTCATGCCGGAAATCGCCGGGAAGTAGCGCCGGCTGACGAAGCAGATCCTCATCGGACAGGCGTTTCCCGTGCGTTCAGGTCGGGCAGGGGCAGTTCGGGGCCGGGCCGGCGGCAGCTCTTCAGGTAGTCGAGGGCGAGCGGGATCATCGTGTCGGCCCGGTGGCTCTCGCGCGAGAGCTCGACGCAGACGAGCCGGTCGAACCCGATGGCGTCGAGGGCGGCGAGCACGCCGGCCACGTCCATGTCGCCCTCCCCGAAGGGCAGGTGCACGTGGATGCCGCGCGCCATGTCCTCGATCGCGACGGTTCCGATCCGGTCGGCGAACTCGGAGACCGCCGCCGCCGGCTCGCGCTCGCCCGTGACGAGGCAATGGCCGGTGTCGAGGGCGAGCCTCAGCCCATCCACCCCGAGGGCGGCGTAATCGTCGAGGGTCTCGACCAGCATGCCGGGTTCGGGCTCGAGGCAGGGCACGACGCCCCGCCCCCCGGCATAGGCCACGACCTCGGCGAGGCCCTCGCGCAGCCAGCCCCGCGCCTCGTCCGGATCGACGCCCGGCCGCGGCACGCCGGCCCAGAAGGACACGGCCTCGGACCTCAGGATCGCCCCGATATCGATCGCCCGCTTCAGGAAGCCGACCCGGCGGGCCCGCGCCGCGGCGTCGGCGGTGACGAGGGTCGGCTCGTGCTTGTGCCTCGGATCGAGCAGGAAGCGGGCGCCGGTCTCGATGACCGAGCCGAGGCCCAGCCGCTCGAGGCGGCTCGCCACGCGCTCGGCCTCGCGCGCCCATTCCTGCGCGAAGGGATCGAGGTGGTGGATGTCGAGCGTCAGCGCGACGCCGTCGTAGCCGGCCTCCGCGATCAGATCGAGCGCGTCGTCGAGGCGGTGGTTGGCGGCGCCGTTGGTGTTGTAGGCGAAGCGAAGCGTCATGCGGCCTGCCCCCGCTGCTGCAGCCGGAACGGGGCGTGGTGCGATTCCGGCTCCCGGTAGAGGGGATAGTGGCTGCCCACGATCGTTTCCGCCAGGGCGGTGTCGAACAGGGGCTGCCGGCCGCCGAAGCGCTCGATCGCCTCCGGCGTCAGCCGCACCGGCAGCAGCGTCTCGGACGGGGTGCCGAAGCGGATCAGCGGATGGTCGCGCTCCAGAAGCTTGCGGGCATTGCGCTCGCCGATCCGGTAGTAGCTCATGGTCTCGACCTCGAGCCCCGGCACGATCGCCTTGACGACGCCGACCCCGCCGCCCGGGGGCGAGCAGTCGACGTACAGGACGTCGAACCCGGCCTCGTCCAGGCGCTCGCAGGCGATGCGGCCGCGATCATGCCCGTCCGCCGCCGGCGTCGTCGGCAATTCGGCGAAGGATTTCATGGATTGTTCCGAATAGACCGTCCCGGCGAGGACGTCGTGCAGGCCCTCGGCGGGCAGCTCGATCCAATCCAGCATGGCCTTGAGCGCCCGGCTCTCCTCGAGATCGAGGCTCGGCAAGGCCTTCTCGATGAAGGCGTTCACGTATCCCGGCGGCGTCACCCGCTCGGCGAAGGGCAGCGGCCCGTGCCCGAAGGCCTTGCGCACCCGCGCCGCCTGGAACTCCAGGAGCGCCTTGCGCAGGGCCCGCTCGCGATCCGGGTCGCAGGCCTCGCCGCAGGCTGAAAGTGCAATCGGAACAGGGGTTTGGGAGAGATCCTCGTCGTATCCGACCACGTAGAGGTTCGTCAGCCCGAACTGATCGGTCGCGAATTTGGGGAGCGCCCTGATCCCGAGCGCCCCGAGCCTCGCCAGCATCCCGGCGGTCTCGGGCCCGAGACCCTCCGAGAGATCGAGCATCACGCCCTGGTCGAGAGCCCGGAACAGGAGGCCGTTGCCGTCGCGCTGGAGAAGCTCCAGAACCCCGTGCCCGAGCGCGAAGGGCACGTCGGGCCCCGCCCCGAGGCCGTTGGTGATCAGGTTGGTGAAGGGCTTGTAACCCTCTGACAGCTCGAAATAATCCGTCGCAGCGATGTCGAGCGGCATCAGCACCGTCTCGCCGGTCCTGTGCCGGATCGCGGGCGTCCACTCGAGCACCGTGCCGCGCCCGACCGGCGAGCCCGCCGGCAGGCAGAGGGTCAGCGGGTCGGCGATCGAGGACGGGCCGAACACCCGCACGAGGTCGTCGTAGGAGCCCCGCTCCTTCCTGCGCGGCATCACCGCGAGCGAGGGCATCAGGTTCTCGGCGATCTCGGCGACCGCGCCGATGATCGCCTCGTCGTCGGTGGCGCCGTAGCCGATCCCGCTCGGCATGGCGCCGACGAAGAAGGGATCGTCGAGGAACAGCGACACGAACCAGACCGGGATGCCCGTCCGGTCGAGCGGCGCCAGCGGGAAGCCGACGATGCGGCCGGGCGGCAGCACGTCGAGGTAGGCGCGCACGGGCTCGGGCAGCGCCTCGGGCAGGCCCTCGATCGAGCGCGGGCCGCCGTATCGGTAGGGGCGCGGTGCCTTGAGGCGGGCGTGGCGGGCGCGGGCGTCCTGATCGTGGTCGGTCATGGTCCGTCGGTGTTCCGGGCGCCGGCATAGGCCCGCGCGATGAGCCGCATGGTGTGGAGGTCGCGCTCGGCGGAATAGGCCGCGCGTTCCTCGGGCCGGCGCAGGGCCGAGCCGAAGGCGCGCACCTGCTCCTCGAAGGGCGATGCCTTGGCGTCGAAGGCGATGGCCTCGGACCGGCCCGTCCGCCCGTCCGTCACGGTGAGGCTGCCGCCGGCCACCTGCCCCATCGTGTCGATGGCGGTGAGCATGCCCGCCGTGCCGGTGACCTCGAGGCGCCGCCGCGGCAGCGCGTCCGGGCAATTGTAGGCGACGTGAAGGCTCGCGAGCACGCCCGAGCCGGTCCGGCCGATCAGGAGCGCACCGTCGTCGACGGCGTAATCCTGGGCGCGGACCTGGGTCAGGGCGGCGATCTCGGCGATCGGCTCGCCTGTCAGGAAATCGACGAGGTCGAGCCCGTGGGGCGCGAGGTCCATCAGGGCGCCCCCGCCGGCCTGCACGGGGTCGATGCGCCAGTTGTCCTGGCCCGCGATCGAGGTCCAGGCGCGGTCGAGCCAGCAGGCATAGACGATGCGAACCGCCGTCACCGTGCCGATCCGGCCGGCCTCGATGGCTGCCCGCATGGCGCGGTGACCGGGATGGTGGCGCTGGTCGAAGGCGGTTCCGTAGAAGATGCCGCTGCCGCGGACGGCCTCGGCCATCGCGTCCGCGTCGGCCAGATGGGCCGCCATCGGCTTCTCGCAGAGGACCGCCTTGCCGGCCTTGGCGAGCGCCACAACGGCCTCGCGGTGAAGGTGGTTCGGCGTCGCGACGTAGACGGCTTCGATCTCGGAATCCGCGAGGAAGCCCACGAGGTCCGGGTAGGCCCGGGCACCTTCGTCCTCCGCTGCGCGGCGCGAGGCTTCGCCGGGATCGCAGATCGCGACGAGCCGGTGACCGGCGGCACGGATGCCGGGGGCCATGTATTCACGCGCAACCCAGCCGTATCCGACGATGCCCCAGCCGACACGATCGCCCATCACCAGTGCTCCGGAAGATCGACGAATTCGCGCCGACGGACCCGGTCCGCATCCGGCGCGGTCGCCTCGCCGCCCCAGGCGAGCGTCTCGGGGCCAGCCGAGCGAAGCGGATAGGTGACGCGGCTCGCATATTCCGCCTCGTAGCGCTCGGACGGCCAGCGGATCGCGTAGGAATTCGGACCGTCCTGCGCGTAGAGCGGATTGAGAAGGAGCCGGGTGCCCTCGCGCGGCAGGGTCAGTCCATCGACGACGGAGCGTGGAGCCGGACGCATGCCCGGGCCGGCCACCACCGAGAAGGCCTCGCAGCTCCTGAGATCCGAGGGCTTGCGCGGGGCGGGCGCGCGGGCCTCGACCAGCGCCGTCGTCAACTCGGCGTCGTCGTATACAAGGGCGTCGGGAAACAGCTCCTCGATCTCCTCGGCCGAGACCGCGCGCCCAGCCGAGTATCCGGGGCGATCGCTGTTGTGGATGTGGCTCAGCGCCAGCCAGCCGTCGTCGCCCGCGTTCTGGCGCAGGCATTCAAGCAGAGTCGCCTTGTCGTCGAGGAAATAGAAGGCATCGTTGCAAACGACGAGATCAATCGGTGCGCCCTTGACGGGCCAGTGCGGCGAGCCCGCATCGAAGCAGACGAGCTGTGCCTTCTCGCCGACGACCCAGTGTCGCGCGACCCAGAGCTTGGCGAAGACCACGTCGGCGCCCGCCACCTTGGTGCCCCTCATCTGCAACTCGCGCAGATAGTGTCCGATGCCGCAGGCGAACTCGAAGACACAGGCCGGCTCGTTCCAGTGCGCCTCGAGCAGGGTCAGCCCTGCCAGAAAGGTCGGGTCGGTCCATCGATGCAGGAAGTAGTCGCCGACCCGGCCCCAGCCGAGGAGGCGCACCGCATCGCGCAGGGTCGCCGTCTCTCGGCTGCGGACCAGCTGACGCAACTCATCCGGATCGGCCGGCAGGCCGTTCCACCAATCGTCCTGATCAGCCAGGAGGGCCACGAGGGCGTCCTCAGGCTTGTCGGCATCGAGATGCGCTAGCACCGCCGCGACGAGGCTGCCGCGGTTGACCCGTAGATACGGGATGCCGTCGATGAAGGGCCAGCGGTCGCCGGTCTCGGCATCGCGCAGCGAGTGCGGCGTGTCGGCACGAAGCGCGTTGCCGGTGTCGGGAGAGGATAGGCCGAAGGGGATCATGCTCTGCTACCCGCCCCCGTCGCGTGTGCGATCACGGGATGCGCATAGCCTCCAGCACCCGATCATGGAACCCCTTCACGGGACCCGCATGGACAAGCTCCATCTCCCCGAGCACGGTCGTCATGGTGATCGAGGCGGCCCGCAGATGCTGGGCGATCTGCAGCACCCGATCGATCGCGTCCGCCGCGTGGAACGCCCGCCCCTCCGCGGTCGCATCATCGGGCAGGATGGCGCGAGCGCGCTCGATCGTCTGGCGCAGGATTGGATCGAGCTCATCGAGGGCCCGTCGCGTCGTGCAGACCATGATCGGGCCGAGCTGACTGCCGAGCAGCATCTCGCCCGTGAAGCCCGCATCCGGCATCGCGGCGTTGTGGAGGTGGTGCGCCATCGCGGCGAGGAACACCGTGGCCGGATCGGCGCGATAGAAGGGGCTCAGGACGACGCCGTACACCGCCACCATCAGGCAGTGCTCGGCGTGGTTCTCCGGCGGTTCGAGCAGGACGCGCGGCTTGTCCGGGCAGGTCACACCGGCCCGAGGTTGGTGCGCCAGCGCCGACACGAAGCCCGGGAGCGGGCCGGCCGTCAGCGTCGCGCGACCCCGCAGGCGCTCGCGCAATCGCCCGCGAAGAGGTTCAGACACCTCGGCGGCGACGGCGTCGAAGCCGGCCAGCAAGATCTCCGTGACAGCATCCTCGCTCAGGCCGGCAGAGGCCAGGAACGCCGCGTCGAGATCACAGAGGCGGCAGGCCGCGAGCGTCGTCGCCGTCACTTCGAGCGCGACATCCTCGGGCGGTGCACCAGCGGTGAGGGCGGACCAACCCTGGGCGAACAGCCGCTCGGCGATCGAGCCGATGCGGCCGGCCGAACGGACCCGCTTGAGATCGTTGAGCTCGACGAGAAGCTCTCGAAGCGCGATCGGCGCGGCCGGGCTCGCGTCCGCAGCGCTCCCCTCCTCCCATGCCATCAATGCACGCCGAGCCAGTCGAGGAGCATGGCCTCCTGCTTGCCGAAGGCGTGCTCCGGTCCGCGGCCGTTCTTGACCATCGGCGCCTTGAAGAAGGTCGAGAGCTGCTCCTGCACGCCGCCATCGCCGCGCTTCTTGGCCAGATCAAGCACCCGGGCGATCTCGATGACGAGCGGCGCCGCCAGGATCGAGTCCTTGCAGAGGAAGTTCACCTTGATCTGCATGCGCTGGCCGAGGAAGCCGGTCACGTCGATGTTGTCCCAGGCTTCCTTGTCGTCGCCTCTCGGGCGGTAATAGTGGATGTGCACCAAGTGGTCCTCGACCGGGTAGCCCAGGATCGAGTCGAGCACAGTGCCCTTTGTGTTGAGCTTCGACTGCAGCGAGTTCGGGTCGTTCAGCGCGAGCCCGTCGCGGTTCCCCAGGATGTTCGTCGAGAACCAGCCGTCGACATGGAGGGCGCGCGCTTTCAGGGCCGGTGCCAGCACGGTCTTCATCATGGTCTGGCCGGTCTTGCCGTCCTTGCCCGCCACGGGCACGTTGAGCTCCCTGGCGAATTCGAGCAGCGCCGGGACGTCGGCGGCGACGCTCGGCGTGAAGTTCGCGTAGGGCACGCCGCTCTTGATCGCCGCGTAGGCGTAGAGCATGGCCGGGCTGATCGACTCGTCACTCGCATCGAGACCCTTCTCGAAGGCGGCCGAGGAATTCAGGACCGGGGCGTTCAGGTCGGGCCAGCGCTCCGTCGAGGCGAGGTTCACCACGACGACCTCGTCGAGGTTGCTCTCCTGCCGGAAGCGCTTGAGGTCGTTGGCGATGATCGAGACAGTCTCGCGATGGTCCCTGGCGACGATGCGGTTCGCCCCGTCGATGTTCTTGCAGAACTTCGCGCTGCCGACGGCGGGCCAGGGCGTGATGCCCTTGAGCACCTGGGCGCCGTTCTCGATGTCCTTCTGGGTCAGCACGCCGTGGCCGGCCGCGGCCGAGGCGAGATCGTCGCCGTTCAGGTCCCACCCGCCGAACACGAGATCCTTGTAGTCCGCCATGCCCGCGACGGGAACGCCCGCCAGTGGCAGCCCGTCGAGCCGGTTCGATCCGGATTTGATCATCTCGATGCCGGCGATGGCGGTGGTGGCGACGGCGCCACCCATGCCAACGAACGCAACGCCGACGCGGCGACCGGTCTGCATGCTCATTGGGGAAGGGTTTCCTTAAAGTGGGTGCACGGGGGCGTCGGACGGGCTTGAAGGGCCTGCCCCGCGCGGCCCTAGGTAACTGGCTCGTTCGAACTCCGTTCCAAGCCCTCCGGAGACAAATTCCTGCCTTCGTTTGGCTGAATGGCGACCGAACGATCGGTTAAAGTTTCATGAAAAGAGAAGCTTAACGCTCCTTTAAGCGTGCCACGCTTGGATCACGCCGCTGTCCCATTTTGGTCACAGCAGCCGGCGAAATAGCCGCCACTTGATCGAAGTCGCGCCCGAGTAAGCCGCGGCACGAAAAAGGAAGAAGAATGGGGGTTTTCCCGGAGCCGGCGCATTGCGCCGACGACGCGAGCTGTCTCGTGTTCAACGAGACCTTGAGCGAGAACAGCTCCGTAGCTTGGCTGCTACGGACCGGGTGCGTAAGACAGCGTCGCGCTTTTGCAAATATTCGCCGCCGTACGCTCACAACTTTGCTGGCTGGGCTGATCATCGGCTTCAGTTTGCCGCAGGATGCCCTGGCCCCGGCCGCTGCCGCTCATGACCGCGTCGACGAGCGCGCCGTGGCCGCTCAGGACCTTGCGATCCGTACGACGCCGGAGAAGCCGGCCAACTGGGGCGGAGTCCCTCTGCTGGAGCAGGAGCCCGCCACGACCGTGCTAATCGAGTCCGACTTGGCCGCTCTTCCGCAGCCGCGCAACGGATCGGGCGACGAGGTCCTACGCTTCGGCGACATGAGCGTGCCGCGCTCGATCGTGGAGACGATCCTGCGGGCCTCCGCCGAGGCCGGTGTCGACCCGGTCTACATGATGGCGCTGGCCGACAAGGAATCGAGTTTTTCCACGAAGGCGAAGGCTGCGACGTCCTCGGCAGAGGGCCTGTTCCAGTTCGTGAGCGCGACCTGGCTCGAGATGATCCGCGATTTCGGTGCCCGCTACGGCTACGAGGCTGAGGCTGCCGCCGTGACGGGACGCGGCTCCGCCATCACGGTCACGGGCGAGGGCATGCGCGAGCGCGTGCTCGGCCTGCGGCGGGACGCCTACGTGGCGGCGCTCATGGCTGCCGAGCTGGTCAAGCGCGACCGGGCCCGGATCGAGGCCCGGATCGGGCGAGACCTGAAGACGTCGGAACTCTACCTCGCGCATTTCCTCGGCACCACGAGTGCGGGCCGTTTCCTGGCGCTCAGCGCCGAGAAGCCCGAGCAGGTCGCACAGAAGGAATTCCGCAGCGCAGCCAAGGCGAACCGCAGCCTGTTCACGGAGAAGGCCGGCAAGGGTCGTCGCGGCCTCACGGTGGCGGAGGTCTACGAGCGGATCGACGGCATGATCGACCGCCGGCTGAGCCAGTACGAGGGCGTCGCGGCCCTGGCGGCCGGCCAGAGCGAGGCGGCGACCGTGTCCGCTCCGATCCCCGATCGCGGATCGCCGGACAGCCGCCTGCGCGTGACGGACGCATCTCTCCCCGAGGTGCGCTGAGCCGAAGCTCAGGCTGCCGCTGCCTTCTCCCGATGAGTGCCTGCGGGCACCTGCTCGGCGAGCCGCAGGTAGAGATGGGCAACAACCGGCAGCCCGGCCTGCACGGTCGCGCGCAGGTTCGTGATGGTGCCGCGCTGCTCGTCTGCCGTGAGGTCACGGCTGATGTCGAGCGTCACCGCGAGGAGGACGCAGGCCGGCCCGAGCTGCAGGCTGCGCAGATCGTCGATGCGCACGACGCACGGATCCGCAGCAATAATCTCGCGCGCGCGGTCAAGCAGGGCCGGCGAGGCGCTCTCGCCGGTCAGGAGGCTGCGGGTCTCGCGACCGAGCACGAAGGCCGTGCCGATCAGGAGGGCGCCGATCCCGACCGAGGCGATACCGTCGGCGCGCGGCTCGCCGAGATAGCCCGACACTGCGACGCCGCCGAGAGCGATGACGAGTCCGGCCAGAGCAGCCCCGTCCTCCAGCAGGACCGCGAACGTGCTGGGATCCTTCGAGCGGCGCATTGCGGTCCAGAGCGGGATGCCGGTGAATCGGGCCCGCATCTCCCTCCGCGCCACGCCGAAGGATAGTCCTTCGAACACGATCGACACGGCGATGACGACCACGTTGACCCAGGCGCTGTCGATCGGCTGCGGATGGCGGATCTTCTCCACGCCCTCGTAGATCGCGAAGGCGCCCCCGAAGGCGAATATCAAGAGCGCGACGACGAAGGACCAGAAATACAGTTCGAGTCCGTGGCCGAACGGATGCGTCTCGTCGGCGGGTCGGGCGGCGCGGCGCAGGCCGTACAGGATCAGCCCCTGATTGCCCGTGTCCACGAGGGAGTGGATCGCTTCCGTGAACATCGCGCTCGACCCCGTGAAGGTCGCTGCCGCGAGCTTGCTCGCCGCTATCGCGAGATTGCCCGCGAGGGCGGCATAGACCACGAATTTCGAGCCGCTCTGGTTCACCGCGTCCCCTGTCCTTCGTGCATCGCCGTCCGAGGCGCAACGTTCGGGAAAGGGCTCAGTGCCCGGCCGACGCCTCCCCACCGCTCGTCACCCGGCTGAGGATCATCGCCAGCGGCACTGCGGAGGCCGAAACGAGGGTGAGCGCCCAGAAGACGTCGATGTAGGCCCAGAATGCCACCTGCTGGGCGAGCTGCTGCCCGATCCAGGCGGTGGCCTGTCCCTGGGCGTCGACGCCCGCCGCCCCGTGCTGGGAGAAATACTCCGTCGCCCGGCGAAGGGTCTCCTGGTAGGCTGGATCGCCCGGCGAGATGTGCTCGACCAGACGGCTCTGATGGAATTGCTGGCGATAGGCCAGGATGTTCTGGGCGAGGGACACGCCCATCGACCCGCCGACGTTGCGGGCGACGTTGATGAGGGCCGATGCCTGATCCGTCTGCGACTTGTCGATGCCCTCGTAGGAGGCCGCCGTGATCGAGATGAAGATCATCGGCAGGCCGATGCCGATATAGATGCGCGACCACGCGAAGAACCAGAAGGTGACGTCGCCGTAAAGACGGGTCAGGTCGTACATCGCGAGGGCGACGATCGTCGCGCCGGTCGCAATCAGGTATTTCGGCTGGACGTAGCCCGAGATCCGCCCGATCACCAGCATCATGAATACGGTGACCACGCCGCCTGGTGCCAGCGCGAGGCCGGCCAGCGTCGCCGTGTAGCCGAAGTAATCCTGCACGATCTGCGGGATGAACTGGGTGGTCGCGATCAGGATCGCGCCGGTTGCCAGCATCACCAGGAAGCAGGCCCCGAACTGCCGCTTGCCGAGCAGCCGCAGGTCGACCACCGGGTTCCTGTGCTTGAGTTCCCAGGGGATCATCAGCACGAAGGCGACGACGCTCAGGATCGCGAAGGTGACGATGAGGTTCGAACCGAACCAGTCCTTGCGCTGTCCCTCGTCGAGGACGACTTCGAGGGAACCCAGGAAGGTCGCCACCAGGATGAAGCCGACGAGGTCGAAACGCACGCCCTCGCGTCGCAGGCGCCGCCGCTCCGCAACCGCCGATTCCGGGTCCTCGAGGAGCAGGTACATCAGACCAAGCGCGACGCCGCCGATGGGGCCGTTGATCAGGAAGCACCAGTGCCAGGAGACGTTGTCGGAGAGCCAGCCGCCGAGCGTCGGCCCGATCACGGGCGCCACCACGACGGCGAGGCCGTAGAGAGCGAAGGCTTGGCCGCGCTTCTGCGGCGGGAAGGAATCGGCAAGAATCGACTGCGCGAGCGGCGCCATGCCGCCGCCGCCGAGCCCCTGCAGCACGCGAAATGCGAGGAGAGACTGCAGGTTCCAGGCGAAGCCGCACAGCACCGAGGCCACCGTGAAGAGCGCGATGCTCCACATGAAGAAGGCCTTGCGGCCGTAGCGCCTGGCCAGGAAGCTCGAGGCCGTCAGCACGATCGCGTTGGCGACGAGATAGCTGGTGACGACCCAGGCCGCCTCGTCGGGACCGACCGCCAGGCCACCCGAGATGTAGCGGAGCGCCACGTTGGCGATCGTGGTGTCGAGCACCTCCATGAAGGTCGCGAGCGACACGACGAGGGCGATCGCCCACGGGCTGTGGCCGCCGGCGGCCTTGGGCAGCCCCGTCGATCGCCCGCCGCCGGCCGCGGCGGCCGCGTCGCTCATCGCACCCGCACCGTCGGCACGATCGACATGCCGGGACCAATCGAGACATCGTCCGGCCAATTGTCGACCACGATCTTGACGGGGATGCGCTGCACGACCTTCACGTAGTTGCCCGTTGCGTTCTGAGCCGGCAGCAGGCTGAAGGCGGTGCCTGAGCCCGGCTGCACCGAGGCGACGCGACCGGAGATCCTACGGTTCGGATAGGCGTCGATCTCGATGTAGGCATGCTGGCCCGGCCGCATGTCGGCGATCTGGGTCTCCTTGTAGTTCGCCGTCACCCACTTCTCGTCGGGCACGAAGGTCGCCAGCGTCTGGCCGGCCTGCGCGAACTGTCCCGTGGCGCCCGAGAGCTGCACGATCCGTCCCGGCTGCGCCGCGGTCACGGTCGTGTAGCCGAGGTTCAATTCGGCCTGAGCCGCCTGCGCCTGCGCCATCGCGAGGCTCGCCTCGGCGCTCGCCTTCTGGGCCTCCAGGGAGCTGATCTGCTTCTGCGCCGCGATCACGCTCGCCTGCGCCCGCTGCAGCGATGCCTGCTGCTGCTCGAGGTTCGAGGTGGATTGCTGCGATTGCTGCACGGTGCCGGCACCGCGCGTGGCGAGATCCTTGTAGCGGGCGGCATCCGCCTTGGCGAAGTCGAGGGCTGCCTGCGTCTGGGTCACCTGCGCCTTCGCGACATCGATCTGCGCCTTCTGCGCCTCGATCTGCGCATCGACGTTCTGGATCGAGGCCTTGGCCGAGGCGATCTGGGCCTCGGCCTGGGCGAGCGCGACATCGTAGTCGCGGCGGTCGATCTGAAACAGGGTCTGGCCGGTCTCGACGTGCTGGTTGTCCGTCACCGGCACGTCGACGACGTAGCCCGAGACCTTGGGCGCGACCGTGAACTGTCGGGCATCCACGAAGGCGTCGTCCGTCGACTCGTAGGGATGCAGGCCGACGAGCCAGTAGAAGTAACCCGCGACCGCGAGCGCGATCACCGCGAGCGCGCCGAGGCCGAGCCAGAGCGGGTGCCGGCGGATCAGGCCCGGACGCTTCGCCTCCTCGTCGCCGTCCGGCCGATCGTCCGGGTCCGCGTCCGTCCCGTCTTCCGCGGGCGCCCCTCCGTCGGGTGCCCTGCGCGCCTCGGCGCGACGAGCCTCGACGGCGTTGCCGACCCCGACGTCAAGAATGTCGCGCTCGCGCGATGCCTGCGCAGCGTCAAAGGAAGCGTGAGCGCGCGCGCCGTCTGGCGGCGTCGGCTGCCGGTCATCAAGCATCGGTGAATCGTCCGCGGCGGCTCCTGAGCCGCGGAAACGACCCGGAACACTCGATAACCCGCCTCGCTGCTGCAAAGACGGGACCTGACCCAAGGTTCCGTGCCCGCGTCATGAATGCCGTTTGTACGCACGTGACGAAATCGCAAGGCAGGGAACGTCGCCGCGATCGCGGCGTTCAGCGGCCAAGGTCCCGCACCGCGAAGTGCACGGCGCGCCGCCCGCATCGTTCGAGGAGCAAGCCCATGGCAACCGGCAATCCGATCACTCCTCCGCATCCGGCCGGCACCAGTGCGTCCGGGATCTCCCTTCCCGGTCCGGCGCGGCTCGACGCGATGAGCACGGTGCTCGCGCGCAACTGGTGGCTTCTGGCTCTGCGCGGCGTCTGCGCCATCCTGTTCGGCGTGATCGCCCTTGTGGCGCCGCTCGCCACGATCCTGACGCTCGTGATCTTCTTCGCGGCCTATATGCTCGTCGACGGCGTCTTCGGCATCATCGCCTCGGTGCGGGCCGCCCAGCGCAACGAGCGCTGGGGCTTCCTCCTGCTCGAAGGACTGGTCGACATCCTGGTCGGTGCGGCGGCCTTCCTGATGCCGGCGGCGGCCGTCTGGGCCTTCGTCTACCTCGTCGCGCTCTGGGCGCTCGTGAGCGGCGGCCTGATGCTCGCGGCGGCGTTCCGTCTGCATCTCCATTACGGCCGCTGGTGGCTCGCGCTCGGCGGCGTGATCTCGATCCTGTTCGGGCTCGCGCTCCTCATCAACCCGGGCATGTCGGCCGTGGTGCTGACGTGGTGGATGGGCGGATACGCCGTTGCCTTCGGCGTGATGCTCCTGATCCTCGCCTTCCGCCTGCGCGGACGCCACGAGGAGGCCGGCCGGCCGATGCCGACGCCGCGCACGGCCTGATCGCCCGGCCGGTCCGCGCGTAGCGCGCCCGGCATCATCCGGTCTAGAACGGCGGCCTTCTTCCGTGCTGGCCGGCCGCGTGCCGGGTGATGGGTTGTCGATGGTGCCTCCCGATCCGCAACGTCCGCAGGCCGGCGAGCCCCCGCGACCCGCCGCGGGCGACGGGGCGGATACACGGGTCGCTGCCCGCGAGGCGGCGGCGGCCGCGCGGGTGCTCGGGCGACAGCTCGGATTGCTGGCCGCTGGCGCAGTGCGGGGAGCCGGACAACGGACGCGGCGGGCCGCGCAGGAGACGACACCGCTTCTCAGGGCGCTCGGGGCTCGGCTGTGGCGCGCCCGCCGCGCGATGGCATCGTCCGAGACGTCCCACCCGCTCCGCCGTCCGGCCCCCGGATCCGGTCTCCGGGGCCGCATCCGGGCTCATCCCTATCTCGTGGGCGGCCTCGCCATTGGCGCTGTCCCACTCGTCATCGCGGCTATCCTCGTCATATCGAGCCTGCTCACCCTGCCGCCGCTCGGCGGAGCGGCGCAGGATCCGGGGCAGCGAGCCGTCACCGTCGAGGCCGATGACGGGCGCGTCTTCGCCACCCGCGGGACCTTCCGGGGACAGCCCCTGACCGCCGCTGATTTGCCGCCTCACCTGGCTCAGGCCATCATCGCCATCGAGGACCGGCGCTTCTACAGCCACTGGGGCGTCGACCTGCGGGGCCTCCTGCGCGCGGCCTGGCGCAACGCCGTCGGCGGCGGCGTGCGCGAGGGCGGTTCGACGATAACCCAGCAATATGTCCGCCTCACATCGCTGACGCAGGAGAAGACCCTCCGGCGCAAGATTCAGGAGGCTTTCCTGGCCCTGCGGGCCGAGAGCGAGATGTCGAAGGACGAGATCCTGCTCGGCTACCTGAACACGGCCTATTTCGGAGCCGGCGCCTACGGCGTCGACGCGGCGGCGCGACGCTACTTCGGCAAGCCCGCCAAGGCGCTCAGTCTGCCGGAGGCCGCCATGCTGGCGGGCCTCGTCCGGGCTCCCTCGCAACTTGCCCCGACCCGCAATTTCGGCGGCGCCAAGGAGCGGGCAGACGTGGTGCTCCAGGCCATGGTCGAGACCGGTGCGATCACGGCCGAGGCGGCCGACAAGGCGCGGGCTCAGACCATCACGCTGCGCACCCCGCCCGAGACGCCGCCGGGGACCAACTATTTCCTCGACATGGTGGCGGGCGATGCCAGGCGTCTTGTTGAGACCAGCGGCGACGTGACTCTCCGCACCACCCTCAACCTCGACCTCCAGAGCCTCGCCGAGGGTGTCGTCGCCCGGCGCCTCGATGCCGAGGGGGCGAGGAAGAAGGTCGGGCAAGCAGCCCTCGTGGCCCTGTCGAAGGACGGCTCGATTCTGGCCATGGTCGGCGGGCGCGACTACGAGGACAGCCAGTTCAACCGCGCCACCCAGGCGAAGCGGCAGGCCGGCTCGCTGTTCAAGCTCTTCGTCTATCTCACCGCCTACGAGAAGGGCTTCTCGCCCGAGACCGTGCTCGTCGACCGCCCGGTCCAGATCGGCGACTGGGAGCCGCAGAACGCGAACAACCGCTTCCGTGGGCCCGTGCCGTTACGGACGGCCTTCGCGCTCTCGATCAACACGATTGCGGCGCAGATCGCCGACGAGGTGGGCGTGCCGGCCGTGATCGACACGGCGCGCCGCCTCGGCGTGCAGTCCGAGCTTCCGAGCGTGCCGAGCCTTGCCCTCGGTTCCGCCGAGGTGACGCTCCTCGAGATGACCCGCGCCTATGCCGGGGTGCTCGCGAATCACGCTCCGCTCGAGACCTTCGGGATCCACGCGATCCGGGGCGCAGCTCCGCAGCCCCTCTACCTGCATCCCGACCCGAAGCCCACCGCGGTGCTGCCAGGCGACAGCCGCACCATGATGCTCGACTCGCTGCAGGCCGTCATCGACGCCGGCACCGGCAAGGGGGCGCGGGTCGCCGGGATCCCGGTCGGCGGCAAGACCGGCACCACGCAGGATTATCGCGACGCGTGGTTCGTCGGGATGACGCCGGAGCTGATCGTGGGCGTCTGGGTCGGCAACGACGACAACAGCTCCATGAACCGGGTCAGCGGCGGCGATATTCCGGCGTCGATCTTTCGCGACTTCGTGCAGCGTGCCTCCGTCCAGATGTCCAAGGGCCGGGCCAGGCGGCCCTCGGCGGCCCGCGCCGAGCCCGCGCCCGCCAGGGACGTCCCGCCCGGCAGGGACGTCCCGCCCGGCAGGGAAGCGGTCGTGGGAGAGGAACTGCGCGGCGTGCCGGAGGTGATCGATACCGGCACCCTGGCATTCCGGGGCCGGGTCGTTCGCCTCCTCGGCGTCGAGGGCGAGGGCGGCACCCTGGCACGTCAGCTCTCACGCTACCTGCGGCGCCGGGAGGTGGCCTGCGCGCCGGGCGCCGATAGCCGGGCTCTGCGCTGTCGCATCGACGGGGACGACCTCGCCTCGCTGATTCTGGCGGCGGGCGGGGCGCGGGCGAGCGAGGACGCGCCGCCCGATCTCCTCGCCGCCGAGGAGCAGGCCCGCTCCGAGCGGGCTGGTCTCTGGCGGCGCGAGCGCTGAGGCGCTCAGGCGGCGCGAACACCGTCGAGGAAGCGCCGCACCTCTCCGCCGAGATGCTCGGATTGCACGGAGAGGTCCGAGGCCGAGGCCAGGAGCAGCCCGGCCGCGGCACCCGTCTCGTCGGCCGCGGCGGCGACGCTCGCGATGTTGCGGGTGACCTCGCCGGTACCCGACGCGGCCTGGCCGACATTGCGCACGATCTCCTGCGTCGCCGAGCCCTGCTCCTCGATGGCGGCCGCGATGGCGGCCGTGACGTTGCTCATCTCGCCGACCTTGCCGGAAATGCTCTCGATCGCCCCGACCGCCTGGTGCGTCGCACCTTGGATCTCGGCGATCTGGCGGGCGATCTCGTCGGTCGCCTTGGCCGTCTGGCTGGCGAGTTCCTTCACCTCGGTGGCGACCACAGCGAAGCCGCGCCCGGCCTCGCCGGCTCGGGCCGCCTCGATCGTTGCGTTAAGCGCCAGAAGGTTCGTCTGGCCGGCAATGCTCGAGATCAGGCTGACGACGTCCCCGATCTTGGTGGCGCCCATGCTGAGCGCCTGAACGAGCGCTGCCGTTGTCTCGGCCTCCCTGGCTGCCGCCGCCGCAAGGCTCGCCGATCCCTGGACCTGCCGGCCGATCTCGTCGACCGAGCTGCCGAGCTCCTCGGCGGCCGAGGCTACCATGGTGACATTCGCGGCGGCCTCCTCGGCGGCCGCGGCGACCGAGGTGGATTGGTCCGCAGTGCGTCCCGCCGTGGCGCTCATGGTGCGCGACGTGTCCTGCAGCGCGGCGGCCGCCGCCGTGACGGCCTCGACGATGCCGCCCACCGCCCGCTCGAAATCGTCGGCAAGCTCGCGCGTCGCGGCCTCGCGCTGGGCCTCGGCACCGGCGCGCGCCAGGGCGGCCTCCTGTTCGAGTGCCTGCGCCCGAATGAGGCCGTCCTTGAACACCTGGACGGCGGCGGCCATCTCGCCGACCTCGTCCCGGCGGCCGAGATTCGGCACGGCGGCCGCGAGATCGTTGGCGGCGAGACGGCCCATCGTGGCCTTCAGGTTCCGGATCGGTCGGCTGATTCCGAGATGCAGCAGAAGGAGGGACAGGCCGGCGGCCGACACCATCACGGCGAGCCCGATGCCGTTCCCGAGCCGGGACGAGTTCGCCGCCGCCGCCGCTGCCCCGTCGCGTTCGGCCAGGAGGGTTCGCTCGACGGCGACGATCTCCTCTGCCGAGCGGCGCAGCGAATCCATGGCCGCCTTGCCGGCGCCCGAGGCTTCGAGCGCGCGCGCCGCCTCGCGGGTGGCCGCGTCGCGCATGAGAGCGATCTCCCGCTCGGCGATGTCCGTGCGCCAGATCCGAGCCTGCGCGTCGAGCTCGGCGAGGCGCTTCTGCTGGACGGGATTGTCGGCGGTGAGCCGCGTGACGTCCGAGTATGCCTCGGCGTAACGCGCCGCCCCGTTCCTGTACGGTTCGAGGAAGCCGTCCTGGCCGGATACGAGGTAGCCGCGGACGCCGGTCTCCTGATTCACCATCGCGATGAGGATCTCGTTCATCCGGCCGATCACCGCGTGGGTGTGCGCGGCCCAATGCCCGGTCTGCTCGATTCTCGACAGAGTGCCGAGGGAGACCAGCGTCGTCGCGAGGCCGACGCCGATCAGGAACGCCAGCGTGATGCCGATCTTGATCGCGATCTTCAGATTGGCGAGTGATGACTTCATGGCTATCGCACCTGATCTGTTCGGGACGGGCAAGACGAGTCGACCGTCGCAACTGAGCAATATCAGGACTATTTGCATGAAATTGGATAAAGAAGCGTTACGTCGATCTGGTGAGCAATATATGCTCTAACGAGAACAGAATGAGTTGCTGATGGACATAATTTTTTCTTTGATGTTGTGGCGGGGCATAATACCGCCCAGAACTCGCTGATGGCGAGGCCTCTCGCGCACTATTGCGTCCTCACCGGAAGGGCGGTTCGTCGAAGCTGCGGAGCTTGCGCGAGTGCAGGCCCTGGCGGTCCGCCCGCAAAGCGTCGAGCGCCGCGAGCCCGATCAGCAGATGCTCGGCGACGGCGCGCTCGTAGAAGGCGTTCGCGGCGCCCGGCAGCTTGATCTCTCCGTGGAGCGGCTTGTCGGAAACGCACAGCAGAGTGCCGTAGGGCACCCGCAGGCGATACCCTTGCGCCGCGATCGTGCCGCTCTCCATGTCGACGCCGATAGCGCGCGAGAGGTTGATGCGCCGACGTTCCTGCGAGAAGCGGAGTTCCCAGTTGCGGTCGTCGTAGGTGACGACGGTGCCGGTGCGCAGGCGACGCTTGAGCGCCTCGCTTTCCTCGCCCGTGACCTGCGCGGCGGCGGCCTGGAGGGCGAGCTGAACTTCCGCGAGGGCCGGCACCGGCACGTCGGGCGGCACCAATTCATCGAGGATTCGGTCGCGCCGGAGATAGCCGTGCGCCAGGACGTAGTCGCCGATGGTCTGCGACTGCCGCAAGCCCCCGCAATGGCCGACCATCAGCCAGCAATGCGGCCGCAGCACCGCGAGATGATCGGTGATCGTCTTGGCGTTCGAGGGGCCGACGCCGATATTGACAAGCGTCGTGCCCTGCGGGCCGCCCGGCCCGCGGGCCACGAGATGGTAGGCCGGCATCTGGAAGCGGTGCCAGTCCGAGCGGGCGATCACGACTGCGGGGTCCGCGGTCGCGGCCTCGGCCCGATCGATCACGACCCCGCCCGGCAGAACCATCTGCTCGAATCCCTCCGCCCCGGAGGCGAGCCGCTCCAGGCCGTGGCGCACGAAGCGGTCGACGTAGCGGTGATAGTTCGTCAGCAGGATCCAGGGCTGGATGTGGCGCCAGTCCGAGCCGGTGTAGTGGACGAGCCGGCGCAGGGAGTAATCGACCCGGATCGCGTCGAAGAGAGCGAGTGGGCGCGGACTGTCGGCGCGCTGCTGCCAGAGCCCGTCCGCGATCTCGTCGCCGACGACGGACAGGAGCGGGACCGGAAACCAGGTGGCGAGGTCCGCCGCGCTGACGCCCCCGCCCGTGAGGTCGATGCCGGGCTCCAGCACGTACGGGTAGGGGATCTCCTGGGCGCTGAGCCCGACTTCCAGGCCGACGCCGTAGTCGCGGACGAGAGATCTGAGCTGATCGACGAGGTAGTCGCGAAAATGCTCGGGCTGCGTCACCGTGGTGGCGTAGGTGCCGGCGACCTGGAGCTTGGCCGTGGCACGCCCGATCCGGGGCACGGGACCGGTCGGCCTGTAGGTGACGCGCAGTTCCGGATAGCGGAATTGCAGCCGCTCGGCCGCGTCCGGCGGCGGGCCGCCGCCGAGGAAGCGGGCCAGCGCCGCCTGCAGCGCCTGGGTGGCGCCGGCATGGAGGGCTTCGAGGCGATCGACCGCGACCGCGGGATCGGCCAGGGTTTCCATCGGTCGCAGCTCGTCGTCGATCACGAAGCCCTCTCCGTTGCCGGCGTCCTGGGGGTCAGGCTCTACACCGGCCCGCGGCCGGGCGCGACCATCGCGGGGTTGCGGCGAGGCCGGACTTGGCCGAAAGCCTGCGCGCGCGCCCCGTCGGGAGCGGGCCGGCCCGGTTCGAAGCACGGAACTTTCCATGAACGATCTGCACGCTCGACGGCCGGGCGAGGAGGCGGTGACGCTCCCCGGCGCGTTCGATGCCGGCCTGTACTTCATCGGCCACATTCGCACGCCCTGGTTGCAGCGCGCCGATTGCCCGAAGAACGGCCTGCAGACCGACGCGGTCTGCACCGTCGCGGTCGACCCGCGTTTCGCCGCGGGCCTCCAGAACGTCGAGGGCGCGACCCACCTGATCCTGCTCTACTGGATGGACCGGGCGGTGCGCGACCTCGTGCGCCAGCATCCGCGCCACGCCGAGGGCAGCCGCGGCACCTTCTCGCTGCGCTCGCCGGCCCGCCCGAACCCGATCGCGCTGTCGGTGGTCGAGCTTCTGGGCCGGGAGGGGGATCAGCTGACGGTCCGGGGCCTCGATTGCCTCGACGGCACGCCGCTCCTCGACATCAAGCCCTACTACGCGACGACCGACTCCCGGCCGGGGGCGCGGGTCGACCGGTCCGGCGCGGCCGCGAGTGGGAGCCCGCCCCGGTGAGGCGCGCCCTGATCCTCGGTCTCGGGGCGGCCCTGCTCCTCGCGGCCGGCGGCCTGCTCGGCTGGAGCCTGCACGGGCCGGAGGCCAACGCGCGGACCTATGCGCGGAACCGGCTCATCGCCGTGCAGGTCCATCTCGACGAGGCGCCCCCCGACTACCTCTTCCTGGCAGGTGATTCGCAGTCCGAGCTGCAGCCGCCGGCCCAGCGCCCCTGCGGGCTCGAACTGGTCAATGGCGGGGTGAGCGGCGCGAGCGCGGAGGTCTATGCCGACCTCGTCGAGACCCTGACCTTCCCGGCCCGGCCGCGGGCGGCGGTTCTCACGATCGGCACCAACGACCTGATGCGGAAGAACCGGCCCCTCGAGCCGGAGGCCACCGCCCGCTTCGACGAGGCGGCGGGCCGGATCGTGCGCCGCCTCCTCAAGATCACCGACCAGCTCGTCGTCACGGCCCTGCCCCCGGTCGGGCGGAACCTCGAACGCTACCTCGAAGCCCGGGCGGTGAACCACTACTCGGAGCGCCTGCGGCTCATGTGCGAGCGCCTCGGCTGCCGATTCGCGGACCCCTTTGCGGAACTGCGCGAGGGCGAGTCCGGCTATGCCAAGCCCGGGGCGATGCGCGACGGCCTGCACGTCGCGGCCTACCGTCCGGTGCTGCGCGCGCTCGCCCCGACCCTCTGCAGCGTCGGCAAGCGTTAACGCACTTGTGACGATGTGGCCGGTGTGTCCCGCAAGCCGCTGCGCACTGAACAAAATTTGTCCTAGTATGTTGTCAAACGGGACAATCCGGCAATGCGAATGGACGACATTTGCGCGCCGGGGCCTTGGAAGTCGAGAGCGTCACCGATGGGCCGATCAGCGAAAGCGGCGGGCGGCGTCGAGCCGGTGCCGGTACAGTTGGAGGTGATCGATCCGCAGGCCTACGTGCCCGCGCTTCTGACCACCCTGTCGAACAGCCTGACGCGCAACGCGTCGATCTTCTACCGCCGGCACTTCGGCGTCGGCATCACCGACTGGCGGATCATGTACCGCCTCGCCTCCGAGCCGTGGGTCACCGCCCACCACATCTGCAACGCCGCCCATCTCGACAAGGGCGTGGTCAGCCGCAGCCTCGCCTGGATGGAGAAGCGGGGGCTGGTGCTGGTGCGCGGCGACGAGACCGACGCGCGCCGCCGCCTCGTCGCCCTCTCGCCGGCCGGCCTCGACCTGCACGACCGGATCACCCAGGTGGCGCTCGAGCGTGAGCGCAACTTCCTGTCCCAGCTCAGCCCCTCGGAGGTGCAGACGACCGTCCACCTGCTGCAGAAGCTGATCGGAAACCTCCGCGCCTTCTCGAAACCCGTGTCGATCCCGCCCGCCCGCAAGCTCCCCGAGCCGCTGCCCGAGGAAGCCGCCGCGCGGCCGGCCGTCACGCCGCCCGCTCGCGCGGCGGTGCCTTGATCCGGTACCAGCCGACGTAGAGGGCCGGCAGGAAGAACAGGGTCAGGAAGGTCGCCGCGATGATGCCGCCGATCATCGCGTAGGCCATCGGCCCCCAGAACACCTCGCGGGCGATCGGGATCATGCCGAGGCTCGCGGCCGCGGCGGTGAGCAGGATCGGCCGCATCCGGTGGCGCGTCGCCTCGACCACCGCGTCCCAGGGCCCGAGCCCCTCCGCCTCGCATTCCTCGATCTGGCTCACCAGGATCACGGCGTTGCGGATGATGATGCCGATCAGCGCCAGGATGCCGAGGATCGCCACGAACCCCAACGGCTTGCCCGACGTGAGCAGGGCCGCCACCACCCCGATCAGCCCGAGCGGGGCCACGCTCGACACCAGGAACAGCTTCTGCACGCTCTGGAGCTGGATCATCAGGAACACCGCCATGGTGAGCAGCATCACCGGCACCACGGCGGCGATCGGTCCCTGGCCCTTGGCGGATTCCTCGACCGCGCCGCCGGTGGCCAGGATGTAGCCCTCGGGCAGCGCCTTCACGAAGGCGTCGACCTGCGGCTTCAGGGCCGCGACGATGGTGGGCGGCTGGGTCTCGTCGATGATCGCGGCGCGCACGGTCAGCGTCGCCACGCGGTCGCGCCGCCAGACGATCGGCTGCTCGAGGTCGTAGTCGATCCTGGCGAAGGCGAGGAGCGGCACGGCGGTGCCGTTCGAGAGCATCACCTGCAGGCTCTGCAGGGTGTCGAGGGAGGTCCGCTCCGCGGCGCGGGCGCGGCCCACCACGTTGACGAGGTAGATCGAGTCGCGCACCTGCGTGATGGCGCTGCCGCCGACGACGCCGTTGAGGATCGAGGCGATGTCCTGGCTCGTCACCCCGAGCTGGCGGGCCTTGTCCTGCAGGATCTCGACCCGCAGCACCTTGCCGGGCTCGTTCCAGTCGAGGGTCGGCACGCCGACATGCGGGTTCCCGGCGACGATGCCGGCGAGCTTGAGCGCCTGCTCGCGCACCGTCTGGAGGTCGGGACCGCTCAGGCGATACTGGACCGGGCGGCCGACCGGGGGGCCGAGCGAGAGCGGGTTCACGAACACGTCGGTGCCGACGAAGTCGCGCTTCCCGAATTCCGCGAGGCGCGCCATCACCCGGTCTCGCGCCTCGAGCGACTTCGTCACGATCACGATCTGCCCGAAGAAGGCGTTGTTCAGTTGCTGGTCGAGCGGCAGGTAGAAGCGCACCGCGCCCTGCCCGACATAGGACGACCAGCGATCGATGTCGGGATCGCCCTTCAGCGCCGCCTCGAACCGGTCCATCTGGGCCCTCGTCTCCGCGATGGTCGCGTTCTGCGGCAGCGTCATGTCGACCAGCACCTCGTTGCGGTCGGAGGACGGGAAGAATTGCTGCTGGACGCGGGTCATGCCGGCGATCGAGAGGCCCATCAGCCCGACGCAGACGAGCACGGTGGTCCAGCGGAACCGCATGGCGAGCTTGAGCACGGCCAGGAAGGCGCGCGCGAGGCGCCCGGACTCGTGGCCGTGGTGCTTCAGGGCCCTGGGCAGGAGCGTCACCCCGATGAGGGGCGCGAACAGCACCGCCACCACCCAGGAGACGAGGAGCGAGGCGGCGATCACCACGAACAGCGAGTAAGTGTACTCGCCCGCCGACGAGCCGTTGAAGCCGATCGGCAGGAAGCCCGCCACGGTCACCAGCGTGCCGGTCAGCATCGGGAAGGCCGTCGAGGTATAGGCGAAGGTCGCGGCCTTCTTGAGCGAATCCCCGAGCTCGAGGCGCGCCACCATCATCTCGACGGTGATCATGGCGTCGTCGACGAGGAGCCCGAGCGCGACGATGAGGGCGCCGAGCGAGATGCGCTGCAGCGTCACCCCCATGACCTGCATGATCACGAAGACGATCGCGAGGACGAGCGGGATCGAGATCGAGACCACGAGCCCGGCGCGCAGCCCCAGGCTGATGAAGCTCACGGCAAGCACGATCACCACGGCCTCGACGAGCGCCTGGGTGAAGCCGCCGACCGCCTCCTCGACGATCCTGGGCTGGTCCGAGACGAGGTGGATGCCGACCCCGATCGGGAGTTTGGCCTCGATCAGGCGCATGCGCGCCTTCAGGTCCTCGCCGAAATGCAGCAGGTTGGCGTTCGGCCGCATGGCGATGGCGAGCCCGATCGCGGGCCGGCCGTCGACGCGGAACAGCGCGGAGGGCGGATCCTCGTAGCCGCGGCTGATCTCGGCCACGTCCGACAGGCGGAAGAAGCGGTCGTTGAAGCGCAGGTTGATGTTGCGCAGCGACTCCTCCGAGACGAACTGGCCGCTCACCCGCACCGAGACCCGCTCCGGCCCGGCCTGGACGACGCCGGAGGGCGAGATGGCGTTCTGGGCCTGAAGCGTCCTGATCAGCGACTGCAGGTCGATGCCGTAGCCCGCGAGCTTGCGGGTCGAGAAGTCGAGGTAGATCGTCTCCTTCTGGGTGCCGAGCAGCAGCGTCTTGCCGATATTGGGCACCTTCAGCACCTCGGTGCGCACGCCCTCGACGTAGTCGCGCAATTGCCGGTGGGTGAGGCCGTCGGCCGTGAAGCCGTAGACGTTGCCGTAGACGTCGCCGAACTCGTCGTTGAAGAAGGGGCCCTGCACGCCCTCCGGGAAGGTCGCCTGGATGTCGCCGATGCGCTTGCGCACCTGGTAGAAGGCCGGTTGGATCTCGCCCGCCTTGGTGGTGTCGCGCAGTTGCACGAACACGGTGGTCTGGCCGGGCGTCGTGTAGCTGCGCACGTAGTCGAGCGCGTTGATCTGCTGCAATTCCTTCTCGATGCGGTCGGTGACCTGCTGGAGGGTGTCGTTGATCGTGGCGCCCGGCCAGTTCGCCTGCACGATCATGGTCTTGATCGCGAAGGGCGGATCCTCCTCGCGGCCGAGGCCGCGATAGGCGATGGCGCCGGCGATCAGGCAGACGGCCATCAGGAACCACACGAAGGAGCGGTGCGACAGCGCCCATTCCGACAGGTTGAAGCCGCCGTCGGCGGTGCCGTGCTCGGGCAGGTCTCGGCCGGACGGATCGCGGCCGGAAGCGTCTCGGGGAGCGTGCATCAGAGGGACTCGTCGGAGAGCCGCACGGTCTGGCCCTCGCTCAAGGAATGGACGCCCGCGACGACGACCCGCTCGCCGGCCGACAGGCCGGAACTGATCGCCACGCGCTCGGGCCCGCGCTCGGCCACGGTGACCGGGCGCCGGGTGACGCCGGTGCCGGCCGCGTTCACGATCCAGACGGAATCCTGGCCGTCGGCCGTCAGGAGCGCGGTCGCGGGCAGCGGGAAGCGGCTCTCGACGGGGCGTTCCAGCGAGACCGTGATGGTCGCGCCGAGCCGGAAGGCGGTGGGCGGGTTCTCCAGCGTCATGCGGATGCGCCGCGTGCGCGTGGTCTGGTCGGCGAAGGGCGCGACCTCGCGCACGCGCCCGAGCGTCGTCACCTCCGGCGCGCTCTGCAGCGCGACCCGGAAGCGGCCGTCCTTCGGCATCGCGCCCGCGAGATCCTCGGGGATGTCGACGACGGCCTCGCGCGCCTCGGGGCGGGCCACCGTCACGACCGCCTGGCCGGCGCTCAGGACCTGGCCGACCTCGGCGCTGCGCTGCGTCACCACCCCGTCGAAATCGGCCTTCAGCTCGGTGTAGCCCATCTGGTCGCGGGCCTTCTCCAGGCTCGACTGGGCCTGGGCGAGCCGGGCCTGGGCGGTGTCGCGGTTCGCCACCGCGCCGTCGAGCTGGGCCTGTGTGACGTTGCCGCCCTCCATCAGGCGGCGCGTGCGCGCCTCGGTGGCGCCGGCATTCTCGGCCTGCGCCCGCGCGTCGGCGACGTCGGCCTCCGCGCGCACCAGGGCGTAGCGCGGCACGATCGGGTCGAGGGCGGCGAGGCGCTGCCCCTTCCGGACGATGTCGCCCATCGTCACGTCGCGGGCGACCACCCGGCCGCCGATCTGGAAGCCGAGCTGCGACTGGTAGCGCGGCTCGACGGTGCCCGCGAAGGGCCCGAACATCACGGCATCGACGGGCTTGGCCACCGTGTAGAGGACCGGGCGGACCGGCGGCGCCTCGGCCTTCTCGGCGGGCTGGCAGGCCGCCAGCGCGAGCAGGGGCAGGAGGAGGCCGAGGCGGGCACGGCGGGCCCCCTCTCCCGCGCGGGAGAGGGTTGGGATGAGGGATGCGACCTCTCCGGACATGGCGAACCCCTCACCCGGTCCGCGTCCCGCGGACTCGACCTCTCCCGCATGGGAGAGGTGGCCTCGCGCTGGGTTTGAAGCGTCGCAGGATTGCCGAAACAGGCAAAAAATCATCGCGCGGCCCCCGTGTCGCCGTTCGCGACCGTGACGGTCTGGCCGGGGCGCAGGAACTGGATGCCCGCCGTGACGACCTCCTCGCCCGGCGCGACGCCGGATTCGAGCGCGATCCGGTCGGATCCGTAGCGGTCGACGACGATGGTGCGCGGCGCGACCGTGCCGGTCTTCGGGTCGCGCACCCACACGGCCGGCTCGCGCTTCCAGCGGTAGAGCGCCGACCAGGGCAGCACGACGGCCTCCCGCGGCCGGAACTTGCCATGCCCGATCACCACGGCGCCGAGCCCCATGGCGGGGGGCGTCGATTCGAGCCCGACCTTGACCCGCACGGTGCCGGAGGCCGGGTCGACGCTCGGCGAGATCTCCCGGACCGTGCCGGTCGCGACCACCGCCGGATCCGACTGCAGCGTGACCGCGACGGTCTTCGAATCGGGCGGGGTGGCGAGGAGCGCCTCGTAGACGTTGAACACCGCGTCGCGCGGGCCGTCCTGCGCGATGACGAGGACGGACTGGCCCGCCTGCACCACCTGGCCGGTCTCGAGGGAGCGGCTCAGCACGATCCCGGCGACGCCCGCGCGCAGCTCCGTGTAGGAGAACTGCTCCTGCGCGGTGCCGAGCGCCGCCTTGGCCGATTCGACCGCCGCCTGGGTGGTGCGAAGCTGCTGCTCCGCGTTGTCATAGGCGGGCCGGGTCGTGTAGCCGCTCGCGAGAAGGGCTTCCTGGCGCCGGAACCCGAGACGCGCCTGCGTCAGCAGCGCCTCCGCCGAGGTAAGCGCGGCGCGGGCGTTGTCGAGGTTGGCGCGCTGCTCCTGCGGGTCGAGGCGGGCCAGCACCTGGTCGGCCGCGACGTGGTCGCCGACCTCGACGAGGCGGGCCGCGACCTTGCCGTTCGTGCGGAACGAGACGTTGGTCTGGGCCTGGGCCTGGATGTCGCCGGTGATCACGATGTCGGCGGCGACCACCGCGGTCCGGGCCGCCTCGGTCCGCACCAGGGTCTGCGCGGCGAGCGGCACCTCGCCGGCCCGGGCCGGGCCTGGCGGCATCGCGGCCACGGCCGCCAGCAGGGCGGCGAGGGTCCCTGTCCTGATCCTGCGAAGCCTCGGCACGGCGCTTCCACCTCGATTCGGTCTATCGCGGCGGACCCATATCGGGTATCTTACCGACCGTCCAGACGGTTTTTAGGTGTGGAGCGAGATGACAAAGGCGCGCAGCCGGCGCGAGGATCGGCCGGCGATCATCCTCGACGCCGCCGAGGCCCTGCTGCGCCGATCGGGCAGCCGCACGCTGACGATCGACGCGGTGGCGGCGGAGGCGGGCCTCAGCAAGGGCGGGGTGCTGCATCACTACGCCTCGAAGGACGCGCTGGTGACGGCGCTCGCCGCGCGCAAGGTCGAGCGGATGCGCGAAGGCATCGCCGCCTGCGCGGAGCGGCTGCCGCCGGGCCCGGCCGGCCTGCCGCTCGCGCTGATCGCGCATGCCCGCGAGGTCTACGCCGAGGAATGCGGCTTCCCGGACTCGCTCCTGATCGCCACCGCCGAGAACCCGCAGGCCCTGGCGGGCTTCCGCGCCTTCCTCGCCGAGCGCCTGGCGCAGGCGGCGGGGCTCGAGGCGCGCCCCGGCGCCGGGGCGGCCCTCGTCTTCGCGGTGCTGGGGCTGATGATGAGCCGCTCGCTCGGCTTCCACGACCTCGACGGGCCGGACCTCGGGCGCCTGTTCGAGGCGCTGGAGGCGCAGGCGCGGGCGCTGCCCGAGCGCGCCCCTGAGAGTTAGGCTTCCGCCGCCAGCGCCTCGAAGACCAGGGCGTGGCGGGCCGCGATCGCCTCGACGTCGCTGCCGTAGCCGCCGCCGATCACCGCGACGAGCGGGATGGCGCGGGCGCGGGCCTGACCCACCACGAAGCGGTCGCGGGCGGACAATCCCGCATCGGTGAGCGCGAGGCGGCCGAGCCGGTCGTCCCCGTGCGGGTCGACGCCGGCATTGTAGAAGACGAGGTCGGGCGCGAGCGCGTCGAGGAGCGGCGGCAGCCGGGCGGCCAGCACCGCGAGGTAGTCGGCGTCGCCGAGCCCGTCCGGCAGCCCGATGTCGAGGTCGCCCGGGATCTTGGCAAGGGGATAGTTCTTCTCGGCGTGGATCGAGAGCGTGAAGAGGTCGGGCGAGGCGAACAGGCAATCGGCGGTGCCGTCGCCCTGGTGGACGTCGCAATCGACGACGAGCGCCCGCCCGATCGCCCCCTCCCCCTGCAGGGCGCGGGCTGCCACCGCGACGTCGTTGAAGACGCAGAACCCGGCCCCTTGCGCGCGCCGCGCGTGGTGGCTTCCGCCGGCCGCGCTGCCGGCGAGCCCGTGCGCGAGGGCGAGCCGGGCCGCCGCGAGCGTGCCGCCGGCCGAGGCGCGGGCGCGGGCCGCCACGCCCGCGTCGACCGGCAGCCCGATCGCCCGCTCGATCTCGCGCGGCACCGCCGCGCCGAGAACGGCCTCGACGTAGGCCGGATCGTGCGCGAGCGCCAGGATCGCGGCCGTCGCGGGCTCCGGCCTGACGAAGCCCGCCGGCGCCAGCCCCCGCGCCGCCAGGATCTCCGCGAGCCGCCCGTATTTCCGCATCGGGAAGCGGTGGCCCTCGGGCAGGCTCGCCTGGTAGGCCGGATGATGGACGATGGGCGGGCTCAACCGGCGGCCCCGGGATCGCCCGGGCCCGCGCCGAGCGGGACATCGCCGGAGTTGCTCGCCAAAGGTCTCGCCAAAGGTCCCGCCCGTTCGCCCGTTCCCGCCCGAGTCGGCGGCCTGTCATACGACTGATACGGCCCGGCTGTTAGGGGCGCTGATCCGGATAGGACTCGGGCGCGCCCCTGCGCCGCAGGCGCGGCGGCCCTGACGTCGAGACTCGTTTTGGAGACCCGTTCATGCACGGCCCTGCCGCGAGCGGCCCCCTGCTCGTCCTCGCGCTCTGCGCCCTCCTGACGCTCGTCCAACTCGTCAGCCTCGCGATCGCGGCGCGGCGCATCGGCGCGGCGCGGCCGGGCTCGACCTTCCCGGCCGCCGCGCCCGTCTCTCTGGTGCGGCCGGTCTGCGGGCTCGAGGCCTTCAGCGAGGAGATGCTGACACGCGGCTTCCGGCTCGACTATCCCGATTACGAGCTGATCTTCTGCGTGGCGGATGCCGGCGACCCGATCCTGCCGCTCCTGCGCCGCCTGATCGCGGCCAATCCGCGGGTCGCGTCCCGCATCATCGTCGGCGACGAGCGGGTCAGCGACAACCCGAAGCTGAACAACTGCGTGCGCGGCTGGGAGGCCGCCCGGCACGATTGGGTGGTCCTCGCCGACTCGAACGTGCTGATGCCGCCCGATTACCTGCAGCAATTGCAGGCGGCGTGGCGGGCCGGGACCGGCCTCGTCTGCTCGACGCCGATCGGCGACCGGCCGGACGGGTTCTGGGCCGAGGTCGAGTGCGCCTTCCTGAACACGCTCCAGGCCCGCTGGCAATATGCCGGCGAGGCGCTCGGCCTCGGCTTCGCCCAGGGCAAGAGCATGCTCTGGCACAAGCCCTTCCTGGAGGCGCGGGGGGGCATCCGGGCGCTCGCCGCCGAGATCGCCGAGGACGCGGCCGCCACGAAGCTGGTGCGGGCCGCCGGACACCGCGTCCACCTCGTCGCCGCGCCCTTCCGCCAGCCCCTCGGGCGCCGCCGCTTCCGCGAGGTCTGGGCGCGGCAGTTGCGCTGGGCGCGCCTGCGCCGCGTCACCTTCCCGCTCTTCTTCGCCCCCGAGATCGGCACCGGCGCGCTCCTGCCCCTCGGGATCGCGGCCGCCTGCGCGGGCACGATGCCGGCCGCCCTCGGCCTCGGCGCGTTGGCGCTCGTCTGGTACGGCGCCGAGTACGCGCTCGCGGGCCGCGCCGGCTGGCCCCGCCCGCCCCGTCTCCTGCTCGCCTTCCTGGCGCGGGACGCGATGCTCCCCGCGTTGTGGCTCAGCGCCTGGCTGCAGAGCGCGATCGTCTGGCGCGGCAACGCCATGGACATCCGCCCGAAGGAGACCGGCCGCCTGCGCCCGCGCGTCCGGGCGGCGTGAACGGGCTCGACGCCTGGCGCCTCGACGGCGGTGCGGCACGCGTCCCGGTCAGAACGCCTCGCTCCGCCGAAAAGCGGCCCGCGCGGGCGGCCCCGCCTCATCCCCGCCCACAAAGCGGGCTGTCACGTCCGCATGAGAATCGCGATCCTCGAAACCGGGCGTCCCCCGGCGCGCCTCGGCGGCGCCTATCCCGGCTACGGCGCCATGGTCGAGCGCCTCGTCGGGCCGGGCCACGATTACGAGACCTATCTCGCCGATCGCGGCGCGCTGCCCGGGACCGGGGCGCACGAGGCCTACCTGATCACGGGCTCGCCGGCGGGCGCCTACGACCCGGACCCGTGGATCGCCGACCTTACCGCCTTCCTGCGGAACCTCGATCCCGGCAGGCGGGTGGTGGGCCTCTGCTTCGGCCATCAGGTCATGGCGCAGGCCTGGGGCGGCCAGGTCGAGAAGTCCCGGACGGGCTGGGGCCTCGGCCTGCACCGCTACGACGTGGTCGAGACCGCGCCCTTCATGGACGGCGCGCGGGCCATCGCCGTCCCGTTGAGCCACCAAGACCAGGTCGTGGCGCCTCCGCCGGGCGCGCGCGTGCTCGCGGGCAGCGCCTTCACGCCCTTCGGCGTCCTGGCCTACCGCGACCGGGCCGCCCTCTCCTTCCAGTGCCACCCGGAATTCGCGGCCGATTACGCGCGCGCCCTCGTCTCGGGCCACCGTGCCGCCGAGGCCGATCCGACGTTCGGGGCCGCCGCCCTCGCCTCCCTCGACGCGCCGCACGATTCCGGACGCGTCGGCGGCTGGATCAGGCGCTTTCTCGAGGCTCGGTAATACCGTCGCCGACTGATCACTTCGGTGCGGGTGAGCGCACCAACCCGCGACCTCATCCTGAGGTGCCGCGCCAGCGGCCTCGAAGGAGGTTTCCAGCGGCCCCCGCGCTTCCTGGAGTCCTCCTTCGAGGCCTCCGCTACGCTGCGGCGCCTCAGGATGAGGGCTAGGCTGGGAGCCCGCACCCACACCGAAGGGATCGGGCGGTCATGATAGGAGAACGCTGGTGCGGGTAGAGGGAATCGAACCCCCACGCCTTGCGGCTGGCGATTTTGAGTCGCCCGCGTCTACCAATTCCGCCATACCCGCGACACGGGCCTCTTCGCACAGGTCCGGCACGGGGGCCAAGCGGATATTTCGGGGGAGGAAGGCGGCGCGGCCGGGCCGTCCGCGCCGGTTCCGGCCGCTGGTCAGCGCCGGACGGTTGTGCTCAATGGGCGCCGCCTCACCCTCGCCAGACCCCAGGACCCGATGATCCGCCGCCTCTACGAGTGGATAATGGCACTTGCCGGCAAGCCCTCCGCGCCCTGGGCACTCGGGGCCGTGGCGTTCGCCGAGAGCTCGTTCTTCCCCGTGCCGCCCGACGCCATGCTGGTGCCGATGGCGGTGAGCCGGCCGGACCGGGTCTGGTTCTACGCGCTCATCGCGACGGTCGGCTCGGTGGCGGGCGGCCTCGTCGGCTACGCGATCGGCGCGCTCCTGTTCGACTCCCTCGGCCAGTGGCTGTTTCGGATCTACGGCCTGCAAAACTCGGCCGTGACGTTCCAGGAATCCTACGCCCGGTACGGGCACTGGGTGATCCTGCTCAAAGGTCTGACGCCGATCCCCTACAAGCTCGTCACCATCACGTCGGGCTTCGCCCATTACAGCCTGTTCTGGTTCACCGTGCTGTCGATCGCGACGCGGGGCGCGCGCTTCTTTCTCCTGGCAGGGCTGCTCGGCCGCTACGGCGTCCAGATCCGCGGCGTGCTCGACCGGCATCTCAACGTGGTGGCGGCGGTCTCGGCCGCCGTGATCATCCTCGGCTTCGTGCTGTTCAAGGTGTTGCTGTGAGGATCTCTGCCGGGTTGGGGAGCCGGAGGGGAACGGCCCTCCTCGTCCTCCTCGGGGCCGCGGCGACGGTCGGCGGCGCGCTCGTGTTCGAGCATGTCCTCGGCTACGTCCCGTGCAAGCTCTGCCTGACCGAGCGCATCCCCTACTACGCGGCGATCCCGCTGGCGGCGGTCGCGCTCGGGGCGCCCGGGCGCCTCGCCCGGCTGACGCTGGGTCTCGCCGCCCTCGTGCTCCTGTACGGGGCGGGCCTCGGGGTCTACCACGCGGGCGCCGAGTGGGGCTTCTGGCCGGGCCCGACCGATTGCGGCGGCGGCAGCGGCGCCAATCCCGACTCAGTCGGCGACTTCCTCGACGCGCTGAAGACGACCCGGGTTGTCGATTGCTCGACCGCCGCCTGGCGCTTCCTCGGCGTGTCGCTGGCCGGCTGGAACGCGCTGATCGCGGCCGTGCTCGCCGCGCTGGCGGGCCGAGCGGCGCTGCGGCGCTAGAGCATCGTCCGTGATTCCCGGATCGCGGACGATGCTCCAAACCATTGATCTGGCGCGCTTCCCGATCGCCAAACCGGCAACCGCTCTGGCCGATAGCGCGCTCGGTTCGCCCGCTTTCGGGATCCGCCATGCGCACGCCCCCGCGGGAGCGGTCGAGTCCGACGGCGCGAGGCGCGCCAAGCCCGAGGCGGTCAATTGGGAGCGGCACCGATCAGCCGCGGGTCAGGGCGGCCGCTTCCGGCAAGGCGGCGCGTGATCCAGCCCTGCGCCTCGCTGAGATCGGCGAAGGTCGGATGGATCGGGCCGTCGAGGCGCCCGACGCCGGCCTCGAAGAACCACTTGCCGGCATCCGGCCCGTGCTGGTCCGAGAGCCGCACCAGCACCGCCGCGAAACGATCGTCGTCGAAGACGAGCTGCCCTTCCTCGTCCCCGCTGCCCGTCGCCACGCGCACGGGCTCAAGATGCAGGCTCACGCGGCGGCCTCTCGCTCGAGGTGCAGATAGGTCGTGTCGAACTCGCCCAACCTGCTGAGGCTACTCCAGTCATGGATGATCAGTTCCCGGCCCTGCAGGCTGATCAGGCCCTGGGCGCGCAGATCCTGCAGCACGCGGTTGACGTGCACGTTCGACAGGCCCAGCGCGTCGCCGATGTCGATCTGCGTGGAGAGCCACTCGCAGCGGTTGTTCCCGGCCAGGCCGACGGCGTGGAGCTTGCAGTACATCTCGCAGAAGACGTGCGCGATCCGCCCATGCGCGGTGCGCCGGCCGATGCCCGTCATCCACTCGCGGAAGATGGCCGCGTCGACGAGCGTGTCGCGCCAGAGCGCCAGCGCGACCTCCGGGTAGCGGAAGCACAGCTCACGGAGGCTCTCATGCGAGAGAAAGCCCAAGCGGCACGGGGTCAGGCTGGCGAGATTGTGGTCCATCACGTGCAGGGGCAGGCTCTGCAGGTCCGGGATGTCGCCCGGCACGTGGAACGACAGGATCTGCCGCTTGCCCTCGCTCAGGAGCTTGTAGCGGAAGGCCCAGCCCGAGAGGACGAGGCAGCATTGCGAGGGCCGCTCCTTGTCGCGGACGATGTCGTGCTGCGCCTCGACCACGCGAACGGCCATCGGCAGCCGGCCGACGGCCTGCCGCGCCTCGTCCGAGAGGCATGCGATGCTCTCCAGCTTGCGGATGAGCGGAGCCAGTTCGGCGCTCGAGGCTGATGTCATGAGGCGTGCGCTTCGGCTTGCGGGCGAGCCTCGAAGCGCTGCCGCTATCGACGGGTGCGGCGTCGCTCCTGGCGGTCGTCCGCTATGTATGCGCCGTTCTACAATTCGGCATTGTCACACGTTAAAACATAAAACTTCTGGTTATTTGCGGAATCGACCTTGAACGGCCCTGATCTTGACGGCGGAGCCTTGCTCCCGGCCGACGGGAGCGTGCCGGGCGCGGGATCGTACCGACCACGCCGCCCATGCGGGCTCGCCCGGAGCGTGCCCCGGAGCATCGTCCGTGATCCTTGAATCACGGGCGACGCTCCAAACCATTGATCTTGCGCGCCTTCTGATCGGCGAGCCGGCAACCGCTTTGGCGGAGAGAGCGCTAGTTCCGGTCGTCCGGCAGCATCGGCAGCGGCGCGACGTCGATGCCCTCGTCGACGAGGGCGCGCGCCTCCTCCAGGCTGGCCTGCCCGTAGATCGGGCGGCTGTCGGCCTCTCCGTAATGGATCTTGCGCGCTTCCTCGGGGAAGCGCGCGCCCACGTGCTCGGCGGTGCTCGCCACCTGCGCGCGCACCATCCGCAGCAGCGCCCGCATCTGGCGCTCGGGCTCGGCGAGCATGGGCATCGGGGCGGGCGCGGGCACGGCGGCGGGCGTCGCGGCGGGCGGGCGGGCGCGGTCGGTGCGGGCGACGCCCGGCGCCATCGGGCTCTTGTCGACCCTGGCCGAGTCGCAGAACGGGCAGGTCACGAGGCCGCGTGCCGCCTGGTCGTCGTAGGCGTCGCTCGAGGGGAACCAGCTCTCGAAGCCGTGGCCGGCCTCGCAGACGAGTGCGTATCGGATCATGGCTTCAGGACAACGCGCGGATCAGCCTTGGCGGCCCACCCGCTCGACGGTGAAGGGTCTCGCATGCGCGAGGGCGGGGATGCGCGCGCGCGCCTCCGCCACCCGGGCGAGGTCGATCTCGGCCAGGATCACGCCGGGCTCGGGCCCGCCCGCATCGGCCAGCACGACGCCCCAGGGATCGACGATGATCGAGTGGCCGTAGGTGTCGCGCCCGTCCTCGTGGCGGCCGCCCTGCGCGGCCGAGATCATGAACGATCCCGTCTCGATGGCGCGGGCCCGGTGCAGGACGTGCCAGTGCGCCTCGCCGGTCTGCTTCGTGAAGCAGGCGGGCGCGGTCAGCACCGTGGCGCCGGCCTCCGCGAGGGCCCGGTAGAGGGCCGGGAAGCGGATGTCGTAGCAGATGCCCAGTCCGATCGTGGCCCAGGGCGTCTCGGCCACCACCGCCGAGGCGCCGCCCGTGTAGGTGGCGGATTCGCGCCAGCGCTCCCCGTTCGGCAGGTCGACGTCGTAGAGGTGGAGCTTGTCGTAGGCCGCCAGGATCTCGCCCTGCCCGTCGATCAGGAAGGCGCGGTTGGCGATCTTGTCGCCGCTGCGCACCGCGAGCGAGCCGACCTGAACCATGACGCCCGCCTCGCGGGCGACCGCGCGCAGGGCGGCAAGCGTCGGGTCGTCCTCCGGCGGCCCGACCTTCTCGAACAGGGCCGTGCGGCTGCGCTCGACCAGCGAGGTCATCTCGGGGGTCTGCACGTAGTGCGCGCCGGCCCGCGCCGCCTCGCGCACGCCCGCGACCGCCGCGTCGCGGTTGGCGAGCGGGTCGCGTCCCGACCGCATCTGGACGCAGGCGGCGACGAAGCGGGGCTCAGCCATCGGCCTGGCCCGCCGCGGCCTTGCCCGCTGCGATCTTGCCCGCCGGGACGTCGCCCGCCGGGACGGCCTCGGCGCCGAGCAGCGGATCGAGCCGGCCCGCGCGCTCGAGGGCGTAGAGGTCGTCGCAGCCGCCGACATGCTGCGCGCCGACGAAGATCTGCGGCACGCTGGTGCGCCCGCCCGAGCGCTGCAGCATCGCGGCGCGCGCGCCCTGCATCCTCTCGACGTCGATCTCCTGGAAGGCGACGCCCTTCTCCTTCAGGAGGCTTTTCGCCGCCGAGCAGTAGGGGCACCAGGCCGTGGTGTAGATCGTGACAGGCTGCATGTGCGCGGACGAGCCCCGTGGAGGAATGCCTGCATATAGGCAAGCGGCAGGCCGCTTCCTATTGCGGGAGAGCCACGGGGCCGGGATGTCGCGCGGGACCGCCGGCCGCCTCAGGCCGCCAGCAGCTTCTCGACCTCGTTGACGAGGTCGCGCAGGTGGAAGGGCTTGGACAGGACCTTGGCGTCCTTCGGGGCCTTCGAATCCGGGTTCAGCGCCACGGCGGCGAAGCCCGTGATGAACATGACCTTGATGTCCGGATCGAGCTCGGTGGCGCGCCGCGCCAGCTCGATCCCGTCCATCTCGGGCATCACGATATCGGTCAGGAGCAGCTCGAAGGGCTCCTCGCGCAGCCGGTTGTAGGCCGAGAGTCCGTTGTCGAAGGAGAGAACGTCGTAGCCCGCATTCTGCAGCGCCTTGGCCAGGAAGCGGCGCATGTCGTTGTCGTCTTCGGCCAGGAGGATCTTCATCGGACGGTTCCGAGCCCTTGAGTCGCTGCGTTCATTCCATAAAGGGACGATTTGGTAAACAAGGCGTTAGGATTTGGGGGCGCCGGCCGGTGCCCTGCCGCACCGATGCGGGCCGGCCACGCCCGCCTGCGCAGTGGACAGGCGCGGCCCCGCGCCCCAATGTGGAGGCTGTCCGAGACCCTCCCGCCAGAGAGGCGCCCGCGCCCCGATGACAGCGTCCCACCCGGATGAGACCGACCCGTTCGGCTTCGCTCCGGCCTTCACGGTCGACGAGCCCGAAACCCATGCGCTGCCGTTCGTCTTCAACACCGGGCATTCCGGATCGGTCTACCCGGTGGCGTTCCTGGCGGCCTCGCGCCTCGACGCCCTCGCCCTGCGCCGCTCCGAGGACGCGCATGTGGAGCGGCTCTTCGCCCCCGTGGTCGGGCTCGGCGCGCCCTTGATGCGGGCGAACTTCCCGCGCGCCTTCCTGGACGTCAACCGCGAGCCCTACGAACTCGACCCGCGCATGTTCGACGGGCGCCTGCCGCCCTTCGCCAACACCCGCTCGATGCGGGTGGCGGGCGGGCTCGGCACGGTTCCGCGGGTGGTCGCCGACGGGCAGGAGATCTACGGCAGCCGCCTCCCGGTCGACGAGGCGGTCCGTCGCATCGAGGCGCTCTACAAGCCCTATCACCGCACGCTGCGCGGGCTGATCCAGCGCACCGCCCGCCAGTTCGGCCACGCCGTCCTGATCGACTGCCACTCGATGCCCTCCTCCAGCCTCGGGCGGGACCCGGAGGCCAAGGCCGACATCGTTCTCGGCGACCGCTTCGGCACGGCCTGCGCGCCCGCGCTGATCGACCTGTTCGAGGAGGCCCTGCGGCGGGCGGGGTTCCGGGTGGTGCGCAACAAGCCCTACGCGGGCGGCTTCATCACCGAGCATTACGGCGAGCCGAATGTCGGCCGCCACGCCCTGCAGATCGAGCTGAACCGGGCGCTCTACATGAACGAGGTGACGCTCGCGGTCACCTCGGGCTTCCTGCCGCTGATCGACGCTCTGCGGGCGGTGGTGGCCGCGGTCGCGGCGGAGGCGATGGACCTCGGCGCCCGCCGCATCGCCGCGGAATAGGCCGGCCCGCTCCCGGACAGAAAAAAAGGCCACTCCCGAAGGAGCGGCCCGAAGTCTAGGGAGGAAACGCCCAAGAAGGGCTGCCGGACCGCGACGCCATCGCGATCCCGCAATGCACAAAGTAAAGTGCGCCGCACAAAACGCAAGCGCTTTCCAACGGCCAAGCCCGCTTCCAGCGCATGGCTCCGGCGCGTGACGCGCAATTGAGTTGTGGCCCCGCCTCTCTCAGCCCTGCCGGAGGAGCGCGGCGATCTCGGCGCGCAGCGGGCCGGCCAGGTCCTCGCGCTCGAGCGCGTAGGCGAGGTTGGCGGTGAGGAAGCCGAGCTTCGAGCCGGTGTCGTAGGTGCGGCCCTCGTAGCGCATGCCGTAGAACTTCTGGGTCTCGGCGAGCCGGATCATCGCGTCGGTGAGCTGGATCTCGCCGCCCGCGCCCTTCTCGCCCCGCTCCAGGATCGCGAAGACCTCCGGCTGCAGGATGTAGCGGCCCGAGATGATGTAGTTCGAGGGCGCGGTGCCCTGCTTGGGCTTCTCGACCATGCCGGTGATCTCGAAGGTCTGCCCGAAGGTCTCGCCGACGCTGACGATGCCGTACTGGTGCGTCTCCTCGGGCTTGACCTCCTCCACCGCGATGACGTTGCCGCCGTGCCGCTCGTAGGCCGCGAGCATCTGGCCCATGCAGCCGCGGCTCAGCATGTCGGGCAGGAGCACCGCGAAGGGCTCGTCGCCGACGATCTCGCGGGCGCACCAGACCGCGTGGCCGAGGCCCAGCGGCGCCTGCTGGCGGGTGAAGCTCGTCTGCCCGGCCCTGGGCAGGTCCTTCTTCAGCTCCTCGTAGGCGGCCCGCTTGCCGCGCTCCTGCAGGGTCTGGTCGAGCTCGAACGCGATGTCGAAATGGTCCTCGATCACGGCCTTGCCGCGGCCGGTGACGAAGACGAAGTGCTCGATGCCCGCTTCCCGCGCCTCGTCCACCACGTGCTGCACCACCGGGCGGTCGACCACCGTGAGCATCTCCTTCGGCACCGCCTTCGTGGCGGGCAGGAAGCGCGTGCCGAGGCCCGCGACGGGAAGGACAGCCTTGCGAATGCGTTTCATCGAGTGGAACCTGCGGATTGCCGGAATGGGGGAACGCTCAAGCTGAATCATAGCGCAGCGGCCGGGTGCGCAAAGCCTCGTGGTTATCGCATCCGCCACCTTTGCCCCATAAACACCCCCGAAGCATTGCGGTATCTTCATCTGTCGGTTGCATTAGGGACGAGTGGACGATGGCAGTTCTGGTCACGGGCGGCGCGGGCTATATCGGCAGTCACATGGTCCTGGCGCTGCGCGATGCGGGGCACGAGGAGGTCGTCGTCCTCGACGATCTCTCCACGGGCTTCGACTGGGCGCTCCCGCCGGACGTGAAGCTCGTCGTCGGCGACGTCGCCGACCAGGCCCTCGTCACCGAGACGATCCTGCAGCACCGGGTCGACGCGCTCGCGCATTTCGCGGCCCGCATCGTGGTGCCGGATTCGGTGGCCGACCCGCTCGGCTACTACCTCGCCAACACGGTCAAGACCCGCGCGCTGATCGAGACCGCGGTGCGCACGGGCGTCAAGCACGTCATCTTCTCGTCGACCGCCGCGGTCTACGGCGAGCCGGACGTGGTGCCGGTGCCCGAGGACCTGACGACCAGCCCGATCAACCCCTACGGCCGCTCCAAGCTGATGAGCGAGTGGATGATCCAGGACGCGGCCAAGGCCCACGGATTCAGCTACGTCATCCTGCGCTACTTCAACGTCGCGGGCGCCGACCCGCGCGGGCGCACCGGCCAGTCGACGCCGAACGCCACCCACCTGATCAAGGTCGCGACCCAGGCGGCTCTCGGGAGCCGCAGCCATCTCGAGGTGTTCGGCACCGACTACCCCACCCGCGACGGCTCCTGCCTGCGCGACTACATCCAGGTCTCGGACCTCGCCGAGGCGCACCGCGTCGCCCTCGATCACCTGCGCGCCGGCGGCGAGAGCCTGACGCTGAATTGCGGTTACGGCCGCGGCTACTCGGTTCTCGAGGTGATCGAGGTGGTCAAGCGCGTCTCGGGGCGCGACTTCGAGGTGCGGCTGTCGCCCCGCCGGCCCGGAGACCCGGCGCAGATCGTGGCGAAGGCCGACCGGATCCGGGACGAGCTCGGCTGGACGCCGCGGCACGACGACCTCGAGGCGATCGTGAACCAAGCGCTCGCCTGGGAAGATTCCCTCGGCCGGCGCAACCGGATCTGACCCGGTGCGGCGGATCCGGGCCGCGCTCGCGGCCGCCCTCGTCATCGCCCTGTCCGGCCCGGTCGCCCCCGCCCCGGCCGCGCAGGCGCCCGCCGGACCCGAGACCTTCGCGGCCTTCCTCGGCGCGCTCCGCCCGGATGCGCTCGGCCGCGGCGTCTCGGAGGCCACCTTCGCGGCGGCCTTCCGGGGCGTCGCGGGGCCGGACCCGGACGTCCTCGCCCGCACGAGGCGGCAGGGCGAGTTCGCCCGGCCGGTCTGGGACTATCTCGTCGGGGCGGTCACGCCCGGCCGGATCGCGCGGGGTCGGGCGCGGGCCGCCGCCCTGGCGGACACGCTCTCGGCCGTCGAGGCGCGCACGGGCGTTCCGCGCTGGATCGTCCTCGCCTTCTGGGGCGTCGAATCCGATTTCGGCGCGAGCGCGGGCAGCGTCCCGACGATCCGGGCGCTGGCGACCCTGGCGCAGGCCCGCCACCGGGGCGACCTGTTCCGCGAGGAGCTGCTCGCCGCGCTCGCGATCCTGCAGCGGGGCGACATCGCGCCCGAGCGCATGAAGGGCTCCTGGGCGGGCGCGATGGGGCAGGTGCAGTTCCTGCCCTCGACCTTCCTGGGGCACGCGGTCGATTTCGACGGCGACGGGCACCGGGACATCTGGAATTCTGAGGCCGATTCACTGGCCTCCATCGCCGGGTACCTGCGCGATCTCGGCTGGAACCCGGGCCTCTCCTGGGGCTACGAGGTGGCGCTGCCGGGGGATTTCGATCTGACGCGCTACGTCGGCGAGATGGCCGAGTTCGACCGCCGCGGCGTGCGGCGCACCGACGGGAAGCCGCTCCCGCCGGCCGGCAAGGCGAGCCTGTTCCTGCCCGGCGGCGCGGCTGGGCCCGCCTTCCTGATCACCGACAATTTCGAGGTGATCCGGGCCTACAACACCTCGGATTCCTACGCGCTCGCGGTCGGGCACCTGGCCGACCGGCTCGCCGGCGCGCCGGCCCTCGCCCGCCCCTGGCCGAGCGGCGCGGAGCGCCTCGACCGGGCGGGCCTGCAGGCCCTGCAGCGCGGGCTCGCGGCCGAGGGACTCTATGCCGGCGACGCGGACGGCCGGGCCGGCCCGAAGCTCCGGGAGGCGGTGCGCCGCTACCAGATCCGGGAGGGAATGGTCGCCGACGGCTACGCGGCGCCGGCCCTGCTCGGCCGGCTCGGCGGGCAGCCGTAGGGCTTTGCCCGCGATCTCCGGACCACGGACAAGGCGGGAGCCCTATCGCCGCAACCAGAGGCCTACGAAGGACAGGGTCGCCGCGTAGACCGCGTGCCCGTCCTGATCACGCGCCACGACCGTGAAGGTGCGCCGGTCGCCATCGGCCGAGATCTCCTCGCGGGCGATGTCGGGCAGAAGGCGCTTGGCCGCCTCACGCGCCTCCTCGGGCCCGGACAACTCGGTCCCGATATCGTCCGTCCGAGGACCGCCGTCGTGAACGTCGAAGAAGTAGCGTGCCACAGGGCTCTCCGCAGGAAACAGGCGGGAGCACGCGGGTCTCGCTGTCGCCGGCCCCCGGGATCAAGCCGGCGATGGCCGATCCTTACCCGGATCGGTCGCGGATTAATATAACGTGGGTTGTACTGCCGGGCCGAACGGCATCGCGGTGACGTCCGTCGGGTCCGGGATCGGGCCAGGCGGCCGGGAGGCGCGGCCGATGCCCCCTCTCGCGCGCGCCGTGCGGCCGACCGGGCCTTCGCGGGGGCTTTTAGACGGATGGCTTCTCGTCCTGTAAGGTTGCGCGCAGACCGACCCGCGGACCCCGCCGCGGGCAGGCGGGATGGCGGATGATGAAGCTCGGATCGCGGATCGGTCGAGGTTGCACGGCGGCCCGCGCCTGCCTCGGAGCGATCCTGGCCGGCCTCGTCTTCGCCGGCGAGGCGCCGCCCGCGGCGGCGCAGTGGGGCGACGCCTTCGACCAGCCGCGGAACGACCCCTACGCCGCGCCGCCCCGCCGCCGGGCCCGCGACAATTATTACCGGGACGACAACGCCTACGGCGCCCGGCAGGCGCGCCGCTACACGGCCCCGCCGCAGGAGGCGCCCCGCCAGTTCTACTGGCCCTGGGAGGAGAGGCCCCAGCAGGCGCAGCCCCAGCCGCAGCCCCAGCCGACCTACCGGCCCTCGCGGCCGCGCGCGCCCGCCGCCGCCGATGCGCAGCGCCCCCAGAAGCGGCGGGCGCGGCCCGCCCCGGTCGCCGCACCGCCGAAGCCCGCCGTGCCGAAGGCCGAGCCGAACACCCAGATCGCGGTGTTCGGGGACTCGCTCGCCGACCACCTCAGCAAGGGGCTCGACGACGTGTTCGAGGACAATGCCGACGTGGCCGTGCTCGACCGCGCCAAGGGCGACAGCGGCCTCGTGCGCAAGGACGTGGTCGACTGGCCGAAGGCCGCCGAGGACTTCCTGAAGGCGAACCCGAAGGTGAGCTACGCGCTGGTGATGCTCGGCGCCAACGACCGCCAGCCGATCCGCGAGGGCGACCAGAGCTTCGACCCGCTCAGCGACCGCTGGCGCGAGATCTACCGCGACCGCGTCGACGCGATGGTCAAGGTGTTCGCCGACCGCAAGATCCCGCTGATCTGGGTCGGGACCCCGCCGATGCGCAGCGAGGGGCTGACCACGGACCTCGCCGCGATCAACGACATCGTCCGCGAGCGCGTCGCCAAGGGGAGCGGCACCTACGTGGATGTCTGGCCGGGCTTCGTCGACGACCGCAACCGCTACACGCCCTCGGGTCCCGACCTCGAGGGCCAGAACGCGAAGCTGCGCACCCAGGACGGCGTGCACTTCACCCGTGCGGGTGCGCGCAAGCTCGCCCACTTCGCCGACGTGGAGCTGAAGCGCCTGATGGGGGCTGCCACCCCGAGCCTCGCGGATCAGCCGGCCGCGGCCATCGCGGCGACGCCGGGCTCGACCCTCGACGGCTCGCCGCCGAAGCTCGACGACACGGCCGCGATCGACCGCCAGATCACCGCGATGCTGCCGAGCCTGCCCGAGCCGCCCGGCATTCCCGCGCTGCCCGTCAAGCCTGCGGCCGGCCCCGTAGTGCCGCTCGGGCGCGCCGAGGTCTCGCCCGGCGGCGTCCTGACGAGCGGGCGCCCGCGCGACGCCGACACGTCCGGCAACGTGGAGCGCGCGCTGCAGCGGGGCGCCTCCCCCCTGCCCCAGCCCGGCCGCGCGGACGATTTCCGGTGGCCGCCGGGCTGATCGGGCTCGCGTGCCGCCGGCGGGGCGCGCCGCGGCGTGCTTCGATCGGAAGAGGCGGCGCGCGCCCTCCTCAGCGCGGCAGGACGGTCGCGCCCATCAGCGCCTCGTCGATCGAGCGGGCGGCCTGGCGGCCCTCGCGGATCGCCCAGACCACGAGCGACTGCCCGCGGCGCATGTCGCCCGCCGCGTAGATTTTCTCGTTCGAGGTGCGGTAGTCGGTCTCGTTCGCCGTGACGTTGCCGCGCTTGTCCATCGCGACGCCGGACTGCTCCAGCATCCCCTTGCGGATCGAGCCCGCGAAGCCGATCGCCATGAAGACGAGGTCGGCCGGGAGCACGAACTCGGTGCCGGCGATCGGCTGGCGCTTGGCGTCGACGCGGGCACAGACGACGCCGGTCACCCGGCCCTTCCTGCCCTCGAGCCGCAGGGTCGCGGCCTGGAACTCGCGCTCGGCGCCCTCCGCCTGGCTCGAGGAGGTGCGCATCTTGGTCGGCCAGTAGGGCCACACCGTCAGCTTGTCCTCGCGCTCCGGCGGGCGCGGCCGGATGTCGAGTTGGGTCACCGAGAGCGCGCCCTGGCGGAAGGCGGTGCCGACGCAGTCCGAGGCGGTGTCGCCGCCGCCGATGACCACGACGTTCCTGCCGCCGGCCAGGATCGGCAGCTCGCCGTTGCCCGGCATCGGCTCGGCGCCGACCCGCCGGTTCGACTGGACGAGGTAGGGCATCGCGTAGTGCACGCCCTCCATGTCCTGCCCCGGGAGCTGCGGGTTGCGCGGGTCCTCGGCGCCGCCCGCGAACAGCACGGCGTCGAACTCGGCCGTCAGCTCCTCGACCGACTTCGTGACGCCGATGTTCTGGTTGTAGTGGAAGACGACCCCCTCGGCCTCCATCTGCTTCACGCGCCGGTCGATGTGGCGCTTCTCCATCTTGAAGTCGGGAATGCCGTAGCGCAGCAGGCCGCCGGCCTTCGGCTCGCGCTCGAAGACGTGGACCGCGTGGCCGACGCGGGCGAGCTGCTGGGCCGCCGCCATGCCGGCGGGCCCCGAGCCCACCACCGCGATCCGCTTGCCGGTGCGGGTCTGCGGGATCTCGGGCTTGACCCAGCCCATGTTCCAGGCCCGGTCGGCGATGGCCTGCTCGATCGTCTTGATCGCGACCGGCTGGTTCTCGAGGTTGAGCGTGCAGGCTTCCTCGCAGGGCGCGGGGCAGATGCGGCCCGTGAACTCGGGGAAGTTGTTCGTGGAATGCAGGTTGCGGGCGGCCTCCTCCCAGTCCGACTGGAAGACGAGGTCGTTCCAGTCCGGGATCTGGTTGTGGACCGGGCAGCCGGTCGGGCCGTGGCAGAACGGGATGCCGCAATCCATGCAGCGCGCCGCCTGCTTCTTCAGGTCATGCTCGTCGAGCGGCAGCGTGAACTCGCGGAAGTGCCGCACGCGGTCGGCGGCGAGCTGATACTTCTGCTCCTGCCGGTCGTATTCGAGGAAGCCCGTGACCTTGCCCATCGATCCGTCCCTGGAGCGGCGGATCACCTGATCCGGCCCCCTTGCGTCGTCGCCCTGATCGGAGCGGCCGGCTTCGGCGCCGGCCGTCCTCTCGCTTTCTTATTCCGCCGCCACCGGCATGCGCGCCATCTCCATCTCGCGCAGCGCCCGGCGATACTCCACCGGCATCACCTTCACGAACTTGGTCCGGTAGGTGGACCAGTTGTCCAGGATCTCCTGAGCGCGGGGGCTGCCCGTGTACTTCAGGTGGTTGGTGATGAGCTGGCTGAGCCGCTCCTCGTCGTGGCCCGACATGTCGGCCAGGATGTCGACGCGGCCCTTGGTCTCGAGGTCGCCGTCTTGGTGGAAGCGGCGCATGATGTCGTCCTCCTCCTCCACGGGCTCGAGGTCGACCATCGAGAGGTTGCAGCGGGCCGAGAACGAGCCGTCCTCGTCGAGCACGTAGGCGATGCCGCCCGACATGCCGGCCGCGAAGTTGCGCCCGGTCTCGCCGATCGAGACCACGACGCCGCCGGTCATGTACTCGCAGCCGTGGTCGCCCATGCCCTCGACCACCGCGATGGCGCCGGAATTGCGCACGGCGAAGCGCTCGCCCGCCGCGCCCCGGATGTAGCACTCGCCCGCGATCGCCCCGTACAGGACCGTGTTGCCGGCCATGATCGTGCGGGCGGAGGGGGCCTTGAGGGCGTCGCTCGGCCGGATGATCAGCTTGCCGCCCGACAGGCCCTTGCCGACGTAGTCGTTGGCGTGGCCCGTCAGCGCCACGGTGACGCCGGCGGCGAGCCACGCGCCGAAGCTCTGGCCGGCGGTGCCGGTGAGCTTCACCACGATGGTGTCGTCGGGCAGGCCCTCGTGGCCGTGCGCCTTGGCGACCGCGCCCGAGAGCATCGCGCCCCCGGCCCGGTCGGAGTTCCGGATCACGTCCGTGACGGTCACGGCCTCGCCCGTCTCGATGGCGCGCTTGGCGCCCGCGAGAAGGCGCCGGTCGAGCACCTGCTCGATCGGGTGGTGCTGGCGCTCGACGTGGCGGATCGCCACCTCGGGCCCGACCTGCGGACGGTGGAACAGCTTCGAGAAGTCGAGGCCGCGCGCCTTCCAGTGAGCGATGGCCTCGACCTTGTCGAGGAGGTCCGAGCGGCCGATCAGGTCCTCGAGCTTGGCAAAGCCCATCGCGGCCATCAGCTCGCGGACCTCCTCCGCCACGTAGAAGAAGTAGTTCACCACGTGCTCGGGCGTGCCCTTGAAGCGCTTGCGCAGCACCGGGTCCTGGGTGGCGACGCCCACGGGACAGGTGTTGAGGTGGCACTTGCGCATCATGATGCAGCCCGCCGCGATGAGCGGCGCGGTCGAGAAGCCGAACTGGTCGGCCCCGAGGAGCGTCGCGATCATCACGTCGCGGCCGGTGCGCAGGCCGCCGTCGGCCTGCAGCGCCACGCGCCCGCGCAGGCCGTTGATCACCAGCGTCTGCTGCGTCTCGGCCAAGCCCGTCTCCCAGGGCCCGCCGGCGTGCTTGATCGAGGTGAGCGGCGCCGCGCCCGTGCCGCCGTCGAAGCCCGAGATCGTGATGTGGTCGGCCCGCGCCTTGGCGACGCCCGCCGCGACGGTGCCGACGCCGACCTCCGAGACGAGTTTCACGGACACGTCGGCTTCGGGATTGACGTTCTTGAGATCGAAGATGAGCTGGGCCAGATCCTCGATCGAGTAGATGTCGTGGTGGGGCGGCGGCGAGATCAGGCCGACGCCCGGCGTCGCGTAGCGGACCTTGGCGATCTTGGCGTCGACCTTGTGGCCGGGCAGCTGGCCGCCCTCGCCGGGCTTGGCCCCCTGCGCCACCTTGATCTGCATCATGTCGGCGTTGACGAGGTACTCCGTCGTCACCCCGAACCGGCCCGAGGCCACCTGCTTGATGGCCGAGCGGCGCGAGCGCCCGTCGGGCAGCGGCCGGAAGCGCTCCACCTCCTCGCCGCCCTCGCCCGAGTTCGAGCGCCCGCCGAAGGAGTTGAGCGCGATGGCGAGCGTCTCGTGCGCCTCCTTGGAGATCGACCCGTAGGACATCGCGCCGGTGGCGAAGCGCCTGACGATCTCGGAGGCCGGCTCGACCGCCTCGACGGCGATCGCCGTGCGGCCGAACTCCTCCGCGCGCTTGATCCGGAACAGGCCCCGCAGGGTCTTGAGGTGGTTCTCCTGCTCGTTCACGAGGCGCGCGTATTCGCGGTAGCGCTCGGGCACGCCGAGGCGCACCGCGTGCTGGAGCGTCGCCACCGTGTCGGGCGTCCAGGTATGCGTCTCGCCGCGGAGCCGATAGGCGTACTCGCCGCCGATATCGAGGGCGTGCCGGTAGACCGGCGCGTCGCCGAAGGCGTCGCGGTGGCGCTGCACGGTCTCCTCGGCGACCTCGGCCATGCCGACGCCCTCGATCGTCGTCGCCGTGCCGAAGAAGTCGCGGGCGACGAAGGACGAGTTGAGGCCGACCGCGTCGAAGATCTGGGCGCCGCAATAGGATTGGTAGGTCGAGATGCCCATCTTGGACATCACCTTGAGGAGGCCCTTGTCGATCGACTTGATGTAGCGGGTGACGATCTCCTCGTCGACGAGGTCCGGCGGGAACTCGTCCTTCATGGCGAGCAGCGTCTCGAAGGCGAGGTAGGGGTTCACGGCCTCGGCGCCGTAGCCGGCAAGGCAGGCGAAATGGTGCACCTCGCGCGGCTCGCCCGACTCGACGACGAGGCCGACCGAGGTGCGAAGACCTTTCCGGATCAGGTAGTTGTGCACGGCCGCGGTCGCGAGCAGCGCCGGAATCGGGATCCGGTCCGGCCCCACCGCGCGGTCCGACAGGATGATGATGTTGTAGCCGCCGCGCACGGCGACCTCGGCCCGGTCGCAGAGCCGGTCGAGCGCGCCCTCCATGGCCGCCGCGCCCGTCTCGGCCGGGTAGGTCATGTCGAGCGTCTTGGTGTCGAAGCGGTCCTCGAAATGGCCGATCGAGCGGATCTTCTCGAGGTCGCCGTTCGTCAGGATCGGCTGCCGGACCTCGAGCCGCTTCTTGCGGGAGGCGCCCTCCATGTCGAGCAGGTTCGGCCGCGGCCCGATGAACGAGACGAGGCTCATCACGGCCTCCTCGCGGATCGGGTCGATCGGCGGGTTCGTGACCTGCGCGAAGTTCTGCTTGAAGTAGGTGTAGAGGAGCTTCGGCTTGTCCGAGAGCGCCGAGAGCGGGGTGTCCGAGCCCATCGAGCCCACCGCCTCCTGGCCGGTCACGGCCATGGGCTGCATCAGGAGCTTGAGGTCCTCCTGGCTGTAGCCGAAGGATTGCTGGCGATCGAGGAGCGACACGTCCGAGCGCGAGGCGCGCGGCACCACGGGCTTCAGGTCCTCCAGCACGATCTGGGTGTTCTTCAGCCACTCGGCATAAGGGTGCGCGGCGGCGAGCTCGCCCTTGATCTCCTCGTCCGAGACGATGCGGCCCTTCTCGAGGTCGATCAGCAGCATCCGGCCCGGCTGCAGGCGCCAGGACTGGACGATGCGCGAATCCTCGATCGGCAGCGTGCCCATCTCGGAGGCGAGCACGACGAGGCCGTCCTCGGTGACGATGTAGCGGGCCGGCCTCAGGCCGTTGCGGTCGAGGGTGGCGCCGATCTGGCGGCCATCCGTGAAGCAGACCGCGGCCGGGCCGTCCCACGGCTCCATCAGGGCGGCGTGGTACTCGTAGAAGGCGCGCCGCTCCTCGCTCATCAGCGGGTTGCCGGCCCAGGCCTCGGGTATGAGCATCATCATCGCGTGGGCGAGCGGGTAGCCGCCCTGCACCAGGAACTCGAGGGCGTTGTCGAAGCAGGCGGTGTCGGACTGGCCCTCGTAGGAGATCGGCCAGAGCTTCGAGATGTCGTTGCCGAACAGCTCCGAATCGACGCTCGCCTGGCGGGCCGCCATCCAGTTGACGTTGCCCCTGAGCGTGTTGATCTCGCCGTTATGGGCCACCATCCGGTAGGGGTGCGACAGGCGCCAGGTCGGGAAGGTGTTGGTGGCGAAGCGCTGGTGCACGAGGGCGAGCGCCGAGACGAAGCGCTCGTCCTTGAGGTCGAGGAAGTACCGGCCGAGCTGGTGGACCAGCACCATGCCCTTGTAGACGATGGTGCGGCTCGACACCGAGACCGGGTAGAATTCCTTCACCCGCGGGTCGTCGAGGCCGTAGACCGTGTTGGAGATGACCTTGCGGGCGATGAAGACCCGGCGCTCGAAGGCGTCCTCGTCGGGAATCGCGGCGGGGCGGCCGATGAAGACCTGGCGATGGTGCGGCTCGGTCTCCTTCACGGCCTTGCCGAGGTCCTCGGGATCGACCGGCACGTCGCGCCAGCCGAGCAGCGGCAGGCCCTCGTCGGCGAGCGCCCTCTCGACGATCTCCTCGATGGTGCGGCGGGCCTCGGCCTCCTTCGGCAGGAAGAACTGGCCGATGGCGTAGTGCCCGGCCGGCGGCAGCTCGAAGCCGAGGCGCGAGCATTCCTCGGCGAAGAAGACGTGCGGGATCTGGACGAGGATGCCGCAGCCGTCGCCCATCTTGGGATCGGCCCCGACGGCGCCGCGGTGGTCGAGGTTCTCCAGAATCCTCAGGCCCTGCTGCACGATCGCGTGGGTCTGGCGGTTGTGCATGTCGGCGATGAAGCCGACGCCGCAGGCGTCGCGCTCGTGGGCCGGGTCATAGGCGCCCTGCGCGGCCGGCAGGGCCGGGTCGCGCACCACGAGCGGCTTGCCGCCGTCGCGGGTGGCCGGGATGGTCGCCGGAACGGTCTCGAAGCTTCCAGATGCGGCCACGCTCAAAACCCCTTCATCTGTCCGACCTGCTCGCATGCGAGCATGTTTCATGCCCAGGCATCAATGGATGCCGGGCTCGCATCACGCAGTCCGTCGGGTTTGGTCGGGTCTTCGGTGAGGAAGCGCCCGCTTACCCGCGGGCTCGACGCCGGCTTCCAGTCAGCCGGCGTGGGCCCGGATCGCCGCGATGGCGACCGGCTTCGGATCTCGTTTCGTCGTCACGATGTGCACGCGCCGAAACCTTCCGCCCGCCCTCGAGGCACCTTGCCGAAAATGGGACAGCCATACTGTCCTAACGATTGAAAGTGACAGATTTTAATCGGTCCAGCAAGGCCCCCGTCGGGGCCGGGGGACGGTTTCCGGCGCATGCCGCCCGCGCGTCACAGGGCCCGATCGCCGCAGGCCGCGCCGGCGCCCCGGCGAGCCCTGGCGGCGATGCGGCTCCGTCTTGCCCGGATTGACCCGCAATCTCGCCCAATTCGCCCGGTTAACAAAGTCTTGCCGAGCACAGGCGGCATGCGGGGCACGACCTCGCCGGGACAGCCGAAGGACCCGCGGGGACAAGCGGGCCTTCGGCGCGCGGCCGGCGCCGAACTCCACCTTCGGCGCGGCCGCCATCGACAGGGATGAGGCCATATGGATTCGAGCCGCAAGGGCCGCCTTCGCGCGTTCAGGAACCGACATCTCGGCGCGGCGCTGGCGGCCGGCGCCCTCTGCCTCGGCTTGAGCGGCGCCGCGAGCGCCCAGTACGTGTACGACGACGAGATCCTGCCGCCGCGGGCCGTCGCATGGCGGCTGAGCGAGCGCGGCTTCAGCGGGATGAGCCGCCCCCGCTTCGACGGGCGCGACTACGTGGTCGAGGCTTTCGGCCCGAACGGCGCCCGGCTGCGCCTCTTCGTCGACGCGCGCGACGGGGCCATCGTCGGCCGCCAGCGCCTCGATCCCGAGCCCTACGGGCCCGCCCGTGTCGCCCGGCCGATGCCCGGATACGGCTGGACGGAGGAGGATGCCGATCCGCGCCGGCCCGTGCGGCAGGCCGAGCGGCTCGTGCCGCCCGCCGACATCCCGATGCCCGGGGGGCGCGCCGTTTCCCCGCGGCCGGAGCTCTACGGCCGCGCCGAGCCGGCGCGCCCGGGCCTCGCCGCCCGCCCCGCCGAGCCGAACCCGCTCGGCCTGAACCCGGACGCGAAGGGCCGGGCGGAGGCGCCGCGCCGGGTGACCCGCCTAGCGCCGCCCAGGGCCGGCGAGCCGAAGCCGGCCGCGACACGGACCGCGCCCGGGGCGCCCGCTCCGAAGCTGAAGCCCGCCGAGACCGCCGATCACGCCGACGCTCACGCCAGGGACGGCGCCAAGGCGGACAAGACCGGGACGGACGCGTCCGGGCGGGAGGCCGCCAGGCCCGAGGCGAAGCCCGGGGCGCCGGTCGCCGCGGCCGAGCCGCCGAAGCCCGCCGCGAGCCCGACGCCGGCCTCCGTGCAGCCGCCTGCCGACAGGCCGCAAGAGGCCAGGACACAGGAGGCCAAGGCACCGGAGGCCAAGGCACCGGAGGCCAAGGCACCGGAGGCCAAGCCGCAGGACGCGAAGGCGCCCGATACGGCCGAGACCAGGACGGCCGCCAACGCCGCCGAGGCGAAGCCGCCGGCCCAGGCCTGGAAGGATCCGCCGGCGGAGGGCAAGCGCAACGTGCGGGTGATCGGCGGCGCCACGATCGTGCCGGGCGGGACGGAGAAGGAAGGGGCGGGCGCCGAGTAGGCTCCCGCGCCGGGGGCGCCTCAGGACAGGATCAGCCGCTCCGGCCCGGCGAAGACCGTGAGGTTGTCCGAACGGGCGATGGCGCACATCGTCATGCCGTGCAGCCGCGCCCGGTCGAGGGCGAGCGAGGTCGGCGCCGAGATCGCCACCAGCACCGCTGCCCCGAAATGGGCCGCCTTCTCCACCATCTCGAACGAGCAGCGGCTCGTGATGACGAGGAAGCCCTCGGCCGGGTCGGTGCCGGCCCGGATCAGCGCCCCGATCAGCTTGTCGAGCGCGTTGTGCCGGCCGACATCCTCGCGCACGGCCGCGAGGCTGCCGTCGAGCCGCGCCCAGGCGGCGGCGTGGACCGCCCGCGTCTCGTGATTGAGGACCTGCGCGTCGCCGAGCGCCGCCAGCGCCGCGCTGATCGCTGCCATCGCCACCCGCGTTCCCTCGCCCCGGCGCGGCGCGGCCATCGGCAGGGCGGCGAGATCGTCGATGCCGCAGACGCCGCAGCCGGTGCGCCCGCTGATCGCGCGCTTGCGCGCGAGATGCTCGCGCAGGCGGCCCGGCACGAGGTCGACGAGGAGCCTCAGGCCCCCCTCCCCGGCCTCGACCCGGGCCGAGCGGATCTCGTCGGCCGCCGCCACGATCCCTTCCGTCAGGCTGAACCCGTAGGCGAAATCCTCGAGATCGGCCGGGCTCGTCATCATGACGGCGTAGGGCACGCTGCCGTAGACGAGGTTGACGGGCGTCTCGACCGCGAGCGAGCGCGTTCCCTCCCGCGGCGCCGGGGCCTCGTAGGCGATGACCTGCGTGGGGACGCGGAGCGCCGTGTCGGGGAGGGTTGCGTCGGGAAGGGCCGCGTCGGCGGGCTCACTCGTCTTGACGTCGTGCATGCGGGTCCGTCGCGCGATCGGGGCTGGCGCCCGTCATATAGGAATGCGGCTGCCCGGTCGTGCCCTTCCTGCAGGGCCGCGGCCGCCTCGGGGCGCGTCGCGCCCGCGGGGCCGCCTCGCGCGCCGGCTGTGCCGGCCCGTCCGCCGCCTCCCCAAACCCTGGAACGAACCCAAGAAAACATCCGATGCGACGCTGTTGCGGTTGCACCTTGAACTTCCTTGTGGTCTGACACCGCGATCGGACAAGGCCGGGTTTCCGCCCGGCCGCGGTCCAGACATGTCACAACCACATCGCGCCGGTCCCGACAGAATCAAGGCGCGGGCGGTCGACCTGAAGGTCTTCAAGGGGAGCCACGAGAGGCACATGCGTACGGCGCAGACGCGACATCGGTCATCATGGGGGCTCGCCGCGCTCGGCGGCTTCCTCGCCTCGTCCTCCGCGGCGCTCGCAGCGGGCCTCGGCCAGCCGGAGCCCTGGCAGATGGACCGCCAGGTCCCGGTGACCGAGAACGCCCGGGACATCCTGTCGTTCGAGGTCGGCCTGCACTGGCTGTCGCTGGCGATCTCGCTCTTCGTGCTGGCGCTGATCCTGTACTGCATCTTCCGCTTCAGCGAGAAGGCGAACCCGACGCCGTCGCGGACCACGCACAACACCCTGATCGAGGTGGCCTGGACGATCGTTCCGGTGCTGATCCTCGTGGCGGTGGCGATCCCGTCCTTCCGCCTGCTGCGCACCCAGCTCTCCGACCCGAAGGCCGACGTGATCGTGAAGGTCATCGGGCACGCCTGGTACTGGTCCTACGAGTACCCGGCCGACCAGGGCGGCGGCTTCACCTTCGACGCCAACCTCGACGAGGACAAGCAGCCGCGGCTGCTCGGCACCGACAACGACATGGTCGTGCCGGTGAACAAGATCGTGAAGATCCAGGTCACCGCCGCCGACGTGCTGCATTCCTGGGCGCTGCCCTCGTTCGGCTTCAAGATCGACGCCGTGCCGGGCCGCCTCAACCAGTTCTGGTTCAAGGCCGACCGTGAGGGCACCTATCACGGCCAGTGCTCCGAGCTCTGCGGCCAGCGCCACGCCTACATGCCGATCACGGTGCGGGTGGTGAGCGACGAGGCCTACGCCCAGTGGCTCAGCGAGGCGAAGACCAAGTTCGCCCGCATCGACGACGGCTCGAAGTTCGCTGACGCCCGCTGAGGGCGCGGATCGGCCGGCGCCCCGGCGCCGGCCAGCAACCCACTCGAGAGATCACGAGAAACCGAGCAAGGTCAGCATCGATGGCTACCGCCGCAGCACATGCGGGGCATGACGCCCACGCCGATCACAAACCATCCTTCTTCGCCCGATGGTTCCTCTCCACGAACCACAAGGACATCGGCACCCTCTACCTGCTGTTCGCCTTCAGCGCGGGCATCATCGGGGCGTTCCTCTCCTTCGGCATCCGCATGGAGATGGAGGAGCCCGGCCTCCAGTACTTCTCCAATCCCGCCACCTACAACGTGTTCGTGACCGGCCACGGCCTCATCATGGTGTTCTTCATGGTGATGCCGGCGCTGATCGGCGGCTTCGGCAACTGGTTCGTGCCCCTCATGATCGGCGCGCCCGACATGGCGTTCCCGCGCATGAACAACATCTCGTTCTGGCTCACCGTGGCGGGCTTCTGCAGCCTGCTCTGCTCGCTCTTCGTCGAGGGCGCGCCGGGCGCGGCCGGCGCCGGCACGGGCTGGACCGTCTACCCGCCGCTCTCGACCGCCGGCCATCCCGGCCCGGCCGTCGACTTCGCGATCTTCGCCCTGCACCTCTCCGGCGCGGGCTCGATCCTCGGCGCGATCAACTTCATCACGACGATCCTCAACATGCGCGCCCCCGGCATGACGCTGCACAAGATGCCGCTCTTCGCCTGGGCCGAGCTCGTCACCGCCTTCCTGCTGCTGCTGTCGCTCCCGGTGCTCGCCGGCGCGATCACGATGCTGCTCACCGACCGCAACTTCGGCACGACATTCTTCGACCCGGCCGGCGGCGGCGACCCGATCCTCTACCAGCACCTGTTCTGGTTCTTCGGCCACCCCGAAGTCTACATCATGATCCTGCCGGCCTTCGGCATCGTCTCGCACATCATCGCCACCTTCTCGAAGAAGCCCGTCTTCGGCTATCTCGCGATGGCCTACGCGATGGTGGCGATCGGCGTCGTCGGCTTCGTGGTGTGGGCCCACCACATGTACACGGTCGGCCTGTCGCTGCAGACGCAGTCCTACTTCGTGTTCGCCACGATGGTGATCGCGGTCCCCACCGGCGTGAAGATCTTCTCGTGGATCGCCACGATGTGGGGCGGCTCGATCCGCTTCACCGCCGCGATGCACTGGGCGGTCGGCTTCATCTTCCTGTTCACGGTCGGCGGCGTCACCGGCGTCGTGCTGGCGAACTCGGCGGTCGACAAATACTTGCACGACACCTACTACGTCGTGGCCCACTTCCACTACGTGCTCTCGCTCGGCGCGGTGTTCATCATCTTCGCCGGCGTCTACTACTGGTTCCCGAAGATGACCGGCCACGTCATCCCGGAATGGGCCGGCAAGCTGCACTTCTGGCTGGCCTTCATCGGCGCGAACGTCCTGTTCTTCCCGATGCACTTCCTCGGCCTCGCCGGCATGCCGCGCCGCTACGCCGACTACCCGGACGCCTTCGCGCCCTGGCACAAGGTCGCGACCTGGGGCGGCCACATCTTCGCGCTGGGCATGATCGTGTTCGTGATCGGCGTGGTCCTGGCCTTCCGCTCGAAGACGCGCGCGGCCGACAATCCCTGGGGCGAGGGTGCGACGACGCTGGAATGGACCCTGTCCTCGCCGCCGCCCTTCCACCAGTTCGAGACGCTGCCCCGCATCGTCGACGAGCCGGGCCACCACTGAGCCAGAGTCGCGAGGACCGCCCCCGGCGGTCCTCGCCCTTCCCGGGCTCCTCGGCCGAACCGAGGGACGCGGAAAGGGCGAACCGGTCAGGATGCCGGCACGACCTCCCGCCGAGGCCCGCATGCGCCCGGTCGATTGGAAATTGTCTGATTCGCCGGACGCGTCCGGCGACGGCCGGCCGGTCCGGTCCCCGCAAGAACATGTGTCAGCGTCACGGTTGTCGGTAACAATGACGAGCCTCTCGAACAGCCTGCCCGGCGGCGGTGAGACCGCCGCCTTCGCGCCCGCCTCCGCGGTCGGCGGCGACGTGCCGGACTACTTCGCGCTGCTGAAGCCGCGCGTGATGGTGCTCGTCATCTTCACGGCGCTCGTCGGCATGGTGGTCTCGCAGGGCCACGTGCAGCCGACCATCGCGGCGATCTCGCTCCTGATGATCGCGGTGGGCGCCGGCGCCTCCGGCTGCCTCAACATGTGGTGGGACGCCGACATCGACGCGGTGATGACCCGGACCGCCAAGCGCCCGATCCCGGACGGGCGCATCCAGCCCGGCGAGGCGCTCGCCTTCGGCCTGACCCTGTCGGTCGCCTCGGTGCTGATCCTGGGCCTTGCCGCCAACTGGCTGGCGGCGGGCCTCCTCGCCTTCACGATCGTCTTCTACGCCGTGATCTACTCGATGTGGCTGAAGCGGGCGACGCCGCAGAACATCGTGATCGGGGGCGCGGCCGGGGCGCTTCCCCCGGTGATCGGTCAGGCGGTGGTCTCCGGCCGCGTCGGCATCGAGTCGATCGTCCTGTTTCTGATCATCTTCATCTGGACGCCGCCGCATTTCTGGGCCCTCGCCCTCGTCAAGGCGGGCGAGTACGCCAAGGCGGGCATCCCCATGATGCCGAACGTGGCCGGCCCCCAGTCCACCCGGCGCCAGATCGTCTGCTACACCCTGCTCCTCGCCCCCCTCGGCCTCGCGCCGGTGGCGCTGGGCTTCGGCGGTGTCATCTACGGCATCATCAGCCTCGTCGGGGGCCTCGGCATGCTCGCCTTCAGCCTGCAGGTCTTCCGCAACCGCGAGGGCGAGGCCGAGAAGCGGGCCGCCATGGGCATGTTCGGCTTCTCCATCCTCTACCTGCTCCTGCTCTTCGCGGCCCTTCTCGCCGAGCAGGGCTTCGGCCTGTTCCGACCCGTTTTCGCTTGAGTGCCATGCAGGATCCCGAGATCGCGTATCGCCCCCTGACCCCGGAAGAGGAGCGCCGCCGCCGCAAGCGCTCGATCGCCATCGCCCTCGGGCTCGGCGCCATGGTGATCCTCTTCTTCGTGCTCACCATCGCCAAGCTCGGGCCCCAGGTGCTCAACCGGCCGCTCTAGGACCATGACCGATCCCGCGACGACCCCGAGGACGACCCCGAACGGCAAGGCCAACCGCACGGCGCTCGCCTGCGCGGGCCTCGTCCTGGCCATGACCGGCCTCGCCTTCGCGTCGGTGCCCCTCTACGACGCCTTCTGCAAGGCGACGGGCTACGACGGCACGCCGCTCAAGGGCGCGGCGCCGAGCGCGGCGGTGGCGCGCTCCGGCGACAGCATGGTGGTGCATTTCGACACCAACGTGTCCTCGGCCCTGCCCTGGACCTTCCGGGCCGAGAGCCCGCGGGTCGCGGCCCATCTCGGCGAGACCACGACGGTGTTCTTCCGCGTGAGGAACACCGGAACGACGCCCTCCACCGGGGTGGCGACCTTCAACGTGCAGCCCGGTCTCATGGGCGGCTACTTCGTCAAGGTCGAGTGCTTCTGCTTCAAGGAGCAGACCCTGCAGCCCGGCGAGGCCATGGACTTCCCGGTCGTGTTCTACATCGACCCGGCCGTGCGGACCGATTCCAACACGAGCCATCTCAGCGAGATGACGCTCTCCTACACCTACTTCGCCTCGAAGAACGGGCAGCCGGCGACCGCCGCGCTTGCGACGACGGGCAGCACGGGCAAGAAGTCGAATTTCTGATTACCGCGGCGTGACAAGGAAGCGCCGCGCACCTAATGGGTTCAAGCTTGAGGGTTCGGCGCCGTCCGCCCTCGGGGTCGTGAAGAACAGGGCCGGTGCCGGGTGCGGCGAAGGGCCGGGGGTCGAGGAGAGACGTTCAGATGGCTGAGGCGCACGCCAAGAATCACGACTTCCACATTCTCAGCCCGAGCCCGTGGCCGCTGATCGGCGCCTTCTCGGGCTTCCTGATGGCCTTCGGCGCCGTGTTCTGGATGAAGAGCCTCCAGATCGGCACCCTCACGCCCGGTCCCTACATCTTCGGCGCCGGCGCGATCGGCGTGCTCTACACCATGTTCTCGTGGTGGAAGGACGTCGTCCACGAGGCGAATTCCGGCGACCACACCCGCGTCGTCCAGCTCCATCACCGCTACGGCATGATGATGTTCATCGCCTCCGAGGTGATGTTCTTCGTGGCGTGGTTCTGGGCCTATTTCGAGGCCGCCCTCTACACCGCCGACCCGATCCAGGCGACGCGCGTCGACTTCACCGGCGGCGTCTGGCCGCCGAAGGGCATCGAGGCGTTCGATCCCTGGCACCTGCCGCTCCTCAACACGCTGATCCTGCTCACCTCGGGCACCACCGTGACCTGGGCGCACCACGCGCTCCTGCACGGCGACCGCAAGGGCCTGAAATACGGCCTCTGGCTGACGATCATCCTCGGCATCCTGTTCACCGCCTGCCAGGCCTACGAGTACAGCCACGCCCATTTCGGGTTCTCGGGCAGCATCTACTCGTCGACCTTCTTCATGGCGACGGGCTTCCACGGCGCCCACGTCATCATCGGCACGATCTTCCTCGCGGTCTGCCTGTTCCGCGCCTATGCCGGCCAGTTCTCGCCCCAGCAGCACCTCGGATTCGAGTTCGCGGCCTGGTACTGGCACTTCGTCGACGTGGTCTGGCTGTTCCTGTTCGCCGCCATCTACGTGTGGGGCTCGGGCGTCGGCCACGCGGCCCACGGCTGATCGCCGCATCCCGGCCACGCATGGCGTGATTGCTGAAAAGGGCGGCGCGAGCCGCCCTTTTTCGTGCGCACAGAGGTGCCGCGACCCCATATGCCGGTCGATCGGGGATTTCGTCGCGATGGCGCGGCCCTGACATGCGGGGCCTCGCCCGAGGAGTGCGCATCTTGAACCGAACCGACAATCTGCCGCCCCCGATCCCGACCGGCCTGCGCGGCCGCTGCCCGCGCTGCGGCGAGGGCCACCTGTTCCAGGGCTTCCTGGCGCTGCGCCCCTCCTGCGAGGCCTGCGGGCTCGACTATTCCCGCTTCGACTCGGCGGACGGCCCCGCCTTCTTCGTGATGTCGATCGTGGGCCTCGTCGTGGTCGGTCTCGCCCTCTGGCTCGAGATCGCCTATGAGCCGCCGATCTGGGTGCACGCCCTCGTGGCGGGCTCGCTCTCGATCGGCCTCAGCCTGATCCTGGTGCGGCCGCTGAAGGGGCTGCTGATCGCCCTGCAATACGCCAACAAGGCCGAGGAAGGGCGCTTCCGGCAGTGACCACAGCGACGATCCGCAAACGCGCCTGGCGCAGCCTCGCCGCGCCGGGCCTCGCCGCCCTGGCCGCGCTGGCGATCCTGCTCGGGCTCGGCACCTGGCAGGTCGAGCGGAAGGCCGAGAAGGAGGCGCTGATCGCCCGCATCGTCGCCCGCTCCAAGGCCGAGCCGGCGCCGCCGCCCGGCCCCGGCGCCTGGGATCCGGCCCGCGACGAGTTCCGGCACGTGCGCGTGTCCGGCACCTTCCTGAACGATGCCGAGACGCTTGTGCACGGGCTGGCGGCGGGCGAGACGCCGGGCCGCGCGCTGCAGGGCTACTACGTGATCACGCCCCTGAAGCGCGACGACGGCGGCATCGTCCTCGTCAACCGTGGCTTCACGCCGACCGAGCTGAGGCGGCCGCAGGATCGCAGGCCCGGCCTCGTCGAGGGTGAGACCACCGTCACGGGAATCCTGCGGGCGAGCGAGCCGCGCGGGATGTTCGTGCCGGCGCCCGACCCCGCCCGCGGCGAGTGGTTCAACCGCGACATCGCCGGGATCGCGGCCGCGCGCGGCCTCGCCGGCGCGGCGCCCTACCTGATCGAGGCCGACGCCGCGCCGAATTCCGCCGCCTGGCCCCGGGGCGGCCAACTCCGGGTCGACCTGCCGAACAACCACCTGCAATACGCTTTCACCTGGTACGGGATCGCCGCCTGCCTCGTCGGCGTCTTCTCGGTCTTCGCATGGCGCCGCCTGCACGAGGCGGCGGAGCCGGAGCCGTTCCGGCCCTGAGCGGGGCCGCTTGCCCTCGGGCGGCTCGGCCTTACACTTGCCGGGTGAACTCCGCGGAGCGAGCCCGATGCGCGCCGTCCTCGCCCTCCTCGCCCTCGCCTGCGCGGCGTTGCCGGCCGGCGCCCTCGACGACCCGGCCCGCGCGGCGGCCCGCGCCGCGATCACCCGGCAGGTCGAGGCGCTCGGCCGCGACGACGCGGCGGCGGCCTACGCGATGGCCGCGCCCTCGATACAAGCCCTGTTCCCGACGCCCGACGTCTTCATCGGCATGGTCCGCAGCAGCTACGCGCCGGTCTACCGCCATCGCAGCTTCGTGTTCGGGGAGGCCCGCGACAGCGGCGAGAGCGGCGTCTCGCAGGAGGTGGCGATCCAGGACGATTACGGCGTCGACTGGGCGGCCGCCTACAGCCTGGAGCGGGGCGCGGACGGCGAGTGGCGGATCACCGGCTGCCGGCTGACGAAGCTGCCGGGCACGAGCCTGTGATGGAGGCGTGACCGCGGCCGGGTCCGGCATTGCCGGGGCCGCCCCGCTCCCGTCCGCGAATGGCGACCGCGTCCGGACCAGAAACGGCGAGGCGCCCCTCCGCCAACACGAAACTTCCGACGGACGCCCGCATCGTGTAGAGGGGGCGCCGTCCCCGGAGGCCCTCTTGCTGCACGTCTCGACCCGCGGCGGCGCCCAGCCGCTCTCGTTCTCCGATGCCCTGCTCGCCGGGCTCGCCCGCGACGGCGGTCTCTACGTGCCCGCGAACTGGCCGCGGATCTCCCGCGACGCCATCGCGGGGCTGGCCGGGCGGCGCTACGCCGACGCGGCCAAGCGCGTGCTGCGCCCGCTGATCGACGGCGAGATCGCGGATGCCGAGCTCGACGCCATGATCGAGGCGGCCTACGCCACCTTCCGGCACCCGGCGATCTGCCCGCTGACGCAGCTCGACGACAACCTGTTCCTGCTGGAGCTCTTCCACGGCCCGACGCTCGCCTTCAAGGACGTGGCGATGCAGCTCCTCGGGCGCCTGATGGACCACGTGCTGCGCGCCCGCGGGGCGCGGGCCACGATCGTGGGCGCGACCTCGGGCGATACCGGCTCGGCCGCGGTGGAGGCCTTCCGCGGCCTCGATCAGGTCGACGTGTTCATCCTCTTCCCGCACGGCCGCGTCTCCGAGGTGCAGCGCCGGCAGATGACCACGGTCGCCGACGCCAACGTCCACGCCATCGCGGTCGACGGGACGTTCGACGATTGCCAGAACATCGTGAAGGCGATGTTCCAGCACGCGGACTTCGCCGATTCGGTGCGCCTGTCGGGCGTCAACTCGATCAACTGGGCGCGCGTCGCCGCGCAGGCGGTCTACTACTTCACGAGCGCGGTGGCGCTCGGCGCCCCCCATCGCCCCGTCTCCTTCGCGGTGCCGACCGGCAATTTCGGCGACATCCTGGCCGGCTGGGTCGCCAAGCGCATGGGACTGCCGGTCGGGCGCCTGATGATCGGCACCAATGCCAACGACATCCTGGCGCGCACGCTGGAGCACGGCACCTACGAGCTGCGGGGCGTGCAGCCCACCACCTCGCCCTCCATGGACATCCAGATCTCGTCGAACTTCGAGCGCCTGCTGTTCGAGGCGCTCGGCCGCGATTCGTCCTCCCTCGGGCGCCTGATGGCCGGCCTCAAGCAGTCGGGCGGCTTCACCCTCGACCCGGCGGTGCTGGCGGCGGTGCGCTCCGAGTTCGACGCCACCGCCGTGCCGGAGCCGGACGTCAAGGACGAGATCGCCCGCACCTTCGCGGCGACCGGGATCGTGCTCGATCCCCACAGCGCCATCGGCGTGCGGGCCGGGCGGCGCCTCCTCGAGACCGACCCCGCGACGCCGGTCGTCGCGCTCGCGACCGCCCACCCCGCCAAGTTTCCCGACGCGGTCGCGGCCGCGACCGGGGGTAGCCGCCCGGCCCTGCCTCCCCACCTCGCCGACCTGATGGAGCGCGAGGAACGCGTGGCGCGGGTCGCCAATGATCAGGCGGCGGTGGAGGGCTTCATCCGCGAGCGCGCCCGCATCACCCGGGGCGCCTGAGGGATGAACCGCCACTTCGCGACCCACGGCGCCTCGCCCGACCTCAAGGTCACCCGCCTCGACAACGGGATCACGGTCGCGACCGAGGCGATGCCCGGCGTCGCCACCGCGACGCTCGGGGTCTATGTCGGCGCCGGCTCCCGCCACGAGCGGGCGGACGAGAACGGCCTCAGCCACCTCATTGAGCACATGGCCTTCAAGGGCACCGGGTCCCGCTCGGCCCGCCGCATCGCCGAGGACATCGAGAATGTCGGCGGCGAGATCAACGCCGCGACGAGCGTCGAGAGCACGAGCTACACGGCGCGCGTCCTCGGTGAGGATGCCGGCATCGCCCTCGACGTGATCGGCGACATCCTCACGCGCTCGACCTTCGAGGCGGGCGAGCTCGCCCGCGAGAAGGGCGTGATCCTGCAGGAATATGCCGCCGTCGAGGACACGCCCGACGACGTCGTCTACGACGCCTTCACGGAGGCCGCCTTCCCGGGCCAGCCGATCGGCCGCCCGATCCTCGGGCGTCCCGAGACGATCCAGAGCTTCGACCGCGCCGCGATCGAGGCCTACCTCGCCCGCGAGTACACGCCGGACCGGATGGTTCTGGCCGCCGCCGGGGCCGTCGAGCACGAGGCGATCGTGGCGGCGGCCGAGCGCCATTTCGGCGGCATCCGCCCGGCCGAGGCGCCCGAGGCCGTGCCGGGCCGCTACGGCGGCGGCGAGCGGCGCATCCAGCGCAAGCTCGAACAGGCCAACCTCGTGATCGGGCTGCCCGGCCTGTCCTTCCGCGACGATCGCTACTACGCGCTGCACACCTTCGCGCAGATCCTCGGCGGCGGCCTCACCTCGCGGCTCTGGCACGAGGTGCGCGAGACCCGCGGCCTCGCCTACGAGATCCAGGCCTTCCACTGGCCCTTCTCGGATTGCGGCCTGTTCGGAATCGGGGCCGGCACGGCGGGCGCCGACCTGCCGGAACTCGTCGAGGTGACGCTCGCCGCGACCGTGCGAGCCGCGGCGGAGTTGGATTCCGACGAGATCGTGCGGGCGAAGGCGCAGCTCAAGGTCGCGCTGCTCACCGCCCTCGAGACGCCCGGCGGCCGCATCGAGCGCAATGCCCGCCAGCTGCTCGCCTGGGGCCGGGTGATCCCCTCCGAGGAGGTGATCGCCAAGGTCGACGCCGTGACGGTGGACGACGTGCGCGAGGCCGGCCGGGCGCTCCTGGCCGGCGCCCCGACGCTCGCGGCGATCGGTCCGATCCGCAAGCTGCCGACGCTCGCGGCGATCGCGGCGCAGCTGCGCGCCGCCTGACCGGAAGCCTCCGCGCCCGCCCCAACTTGTTTTGGCCGCAAAGGCGCGCGATCGAAAATTCGCAGGTCACGGCAGGAAGCGGTGGGCGCCTCAACGCGGCACGGGCTGCGCGCCTTGCCGGCGGATGAGCCCGCCTCTACCAAAGCCCGGAACCTGAGCCGTATCGTTGCCGCCGTCCGGCTGGAACACACGCCCGTTGCGCATCCTCGCCACCGTCCTCGCCGCACTCGTCACGGCCCTGATCGGATCGCTGGTCCTGAGCCCTCCCGCGCACGCGGTCGAGGCGGTGCGGGTCACGCTCGATTCCCCCGTCATCGACCTCACGCCGATGATCGAGCGCTACCGCTCGGACGGCGATCTGATCCAGATCTCCACCGCGCCCGGCAAGGACGGCATCGTCCGCCGCATCGTCGTCAAGGCGCGCGATGCCGGCGCCCGGCCGGACTGGATGGTGTTCGCGCTCACCAACGACACCGACGAGCAGATCGACCGCCTGCTCGTCGCCCCGCATTTCCGCCTCGTCGGATCCGGGGTGGTCTGGCCCGACCTCGGCGGATCGCGCATCGCGGCCATCACGGCGAGCCAGGGCATCCGGCCCGAGCGCGACGAGAACCCGGAGGCCGACCAGTTCGTCGTCACGCTCGATCCCGGCACCACCGTCACCTTCGTGGCGGAGCTGCGCGGCCCGAACGTGCCGCAGGTCTATCTCTGGGACCAGGAGGCCTACCGCAAGAAATCGACGGGCCTGACGCTCTACAAGGGCATCATCATCGGCATCGCGGGCCTGCTGGCGCTGTTCCTGACGATCATCTTCGTGGTGAAGGGCGCCATCATCTTCCCGGCTGCCGCCGCGCTCGCCTGGTCGGTGCTGGCCTATGCCTGCATCGATTTCGGCTTCCTGCAGCGGGTCTTCCCCGTCACGGAGGTCGCCGAGCGCGTCTACCGCGCCTCCGCCGAGGCGGTGCTCGGCGCCACGCTCCTCGTGTTCCTGTTCGCCTACCTGAACCTGTCGCGCTGGCACGTGCGCTACAGCCACGTCGCCTTCTTCTGGCTCGCCTTCCTGGCGGGCCTCGTCGGGCTCGCGGTGTTCGACCCGCCCGTGGCGGCGGGCGTCGCCCGCATCTCGATCGCCGCGGTGGCCGGCGTCGGCCTCCTGCTCATCGTCTATCTCGCCGCGCATAACGGCTACGACCGCGCCATCCTGCTGGTGCCGACCTGGGCGCTCCTCCTCGTCTGGGTGGTGGCGGCGGGCTTCGCCATCACGGGCCAGATCGGCTCGGACCTCGTGCAGCCGGCGCTGATCGGCGGGCTCGTCCTCATCGTCATGCTGATCGGCTTCACCGTGATGCAGCACGCCTTCGCGGGCGGCGGCCTCACCCACGCCCTTGTCTCGGATACCGAGCGCCGGGCGCTCGCGCTGACGGGCGCGGGCGACGTCGTGTTCGACTGGGACGTTCCGGGCGACCGGGTCTTCGCCGGCCAGGAGATCGAGGGACAGCTCGGCCTCAAGCGCGGCGCCCTCGAAGGCCCCGCCGCCAACTGGCTCAGCCTGCTCCACCCCTTCGACGTCGAGCGCTACTCGGCGGCCCTCGACACAGTCATCGAGGAGCGGCGCGGCCGCATCGTCCACGATTTCCGGCTGCGCTCGGCGGCCGGCCCCTATTACTGGTACCGGCTCAAGGCGCGGCCGGTGATCGGCTCGGATGGCGAGGTGATCCGCATCGTCGGCACCATCGCGGACGTCACCGAGGTGAAGACCGCCGAGGAGCGCCTTCTGCACGATGCCGTCCACGACAGCCTTACGGGCCTGCCGAACCGCGAGCTGTTCGGCGACCGCCTCGACGCGGCGCTCGCCTTCGCGGGGCAGGACCCGCGCTTGAAGCCGACCGTGATCGTGCTCGACATCGACCGCTTCAAGGCGATCAACGACACGATCGGCCTCTCGGCGGGCGACTCGATCCTGCTCACCCTGTCGCGTCGCCTCGGCCGCCTCCTGCGCCCGCAGGACACCCTCGCCCGCGTCGCCGGCGACGAGTTCGCGGTGATCCTGCTCTCCGAGCGCGAGCCCGACCGCATCCTCGCCTTCGCGGAGATGATCCGGCGGGCCATCGCCACGCCGATCACCTACGCGGACCGGGAAATCTTCCTCACCGTCTCGATCGGTCTGGCCCTGCACGAAACCGGCGCGGCGCTGAAGCGCGACGACGTGTTCAAGGCGGCCGAGATCGCCATGATCCAGGCCAAGCGCGGCGGCGGCGACCGAATCGAGGTGTTCCGCGCCCACATGCGCAACGAGCGCTCGGACCGTCTGATGCTGGAGAGCGATCTGCGCCGGTCGCTGGAGCGCAACGAGATCAAGGTGCTGTTCCAGCCGATCGTGCGCCTGGAGGACCGCACGGTGGCGGGCTTCGAGGCGCTGCTGCGCTGGGACCACCCGAAGCTCGGCCGCATCCCGCCCGCGACCTTCATCCCGATCGCCGAGGATTGCGGCTTCATCGTCAATCTCGGAATCTTCGCGATGGAGCGCACGGCGCTGGAACTCGCGGCCTGGCAGCGCTCCCTCGACGTGGAGCCGCCGATCTTCGCGAGCGTCAACGTCTCGTCGCGCCAGCTCCTGCGCCACGACCTCCTGCACGACGTGAAGACCGTTCTGGCCCGCTCCGGCGTCCTGCCCGGCTCCCTCAAGCTCGAACTCACCGAGAGCCTGGTCATGGAGAACCCGGAATACGCCGCCCAGATGCTCGCGCGCATCCACGACCTCGGCGCCGGCCTCTCGCTCGACGATTTCGGGACGGGCTACAGCGCCCTCTCCTACCTGCAGCGCTTCCCCTTCGACACGATCAAGATCGACCAGTCCTTCGTACGCCAGATGGCGACGGGCAAGACCGTGATCCTGCGCTCAATCGTGAAGATGGCGAACGAGCTCGGCCTCGCCATCGTGGCGGAGGGCGCCGAATCCGAGGCCGACGCGCAGGCGCTGGCCGACCTCGGCTGCGAGTACGCGCAGGGCTACGCGTTCGGCGAGCCGATGTCGATGCTGCAGGCCCGCCAGCTCGTCGGCGCGGCGCCCGAAGCCGCCTGAGCCGCCGCGCAGAGCTCCGCCAGCACGCTCGTCAGGCGGTGCGGGTTCACCGGCTTGCGCTCGACCGGCAGGTCCGGCCACATCGCCCGCATGGCGCGCGGCAGCATGCCCGCCGTGCAGATCAGGATCGGCACGCGGGCGGCGGCGAGCCGCTCGGCCGCGGGCGTGGCATCCCCGTCCGCGAGGTTGAGGTCGAGCAGCGCCGCGTCGATCGGACCGCGCTCGATCAGCCGGATCGCGTCGCGGTTCGTGCGCACCGGGCCCACCACCTGCCCGTTGGCGCCCTCGACGATATCCATCAGCTCCATGGCGATCAGGGTCTCGTCCTCGACGATGAGGATGCGCCTGCCAGTCAACATCGATCCCTCCCCGGGCGTGCCGCGCTGCGGAGCGTCGTCATTTGGCGAAGCCGTCGGAATGGGCCGGGAACCCCGGCCGGGCCCCGCTCCGCGCCGCGGAGAAGCTGGGACCGCCTTCAGGCCAAGCCAGGATGCGATCGCGCCCGAGTCGCGTCAACCGCGCCCGAGCCCATCCGGGGGCCGGGGCGGCGATTATATTTTTGCCGGCTCCGGGAACTCTTTGCCGGCGCCGACACCGGTCATGGGCCAAGCATTTAAACCTCCCTTAACCATGATCGCGCCACGATGCGGACGCGGTTCGGTCTGGCCTCCCGGCACGGCACCCCGCCCTTGGGAGACGCGTGATGGCCGATGTGGCACGGCGAGTTCGTGATGGGAGCGGTTCGGATGTCGTGCGGCGGCTCATCGCGCGCCCGATCCGCCTCGATCTCGCCCGCGCGGTCGCGCCCGCGCCCCTTCCGGCCGACGAGGACGACGAGGACGACGCCTCCGAGGCGCCCGCGAACCTGACGCAGCTTCAGGCCGAGATGCTGGTGATGAAGGCCGTGCTCCAGGCCGAGCGGCGCGAGAGCGCGCAGCTCCGGGCGCAGTTCCACCACATCGCCGCCTCGGACGATCTCGGCCCCGAGGCCCGCGCCGTGCGCGACCGCTGGGCCGCGCTCGTCGACGGCCTCCTCCACGCGCCGCGCTGACCGGCCCTCACCGCATTTCGAACACCGGGGGACGACCATGAGCGCCCGCTGCTCACTCGTCGTCAACGGCAAGTCCGTGCGCATCTCCACCGGCGACACGCCGCTGGAGGCCGCCCTTGCCGAAGGCATGATCGCATCGACGCCGGGACTGCACGGCGCCGGCCTGCTCGGGCAGGCCGCGGGTCCCGCGTCGCGCCGCGCACAGGCGCGCAGCCGCCGGGCCGAATCCGTCAAGCTGCCGCTGCCGCGCCCGCAGGCATCCGTGACGCTGCCCGAGGTCCGCCCGGCCGGCGCCGTGAAGCGCACCGGCACGGTGACGGGCCTCGCGCAGCTCGGCCCGCGCGTGACCGAGTTCGTCGTCACCGTCACGCGCCGGCTGCCGCTGGAGCCGGGGCATCAGGTCGTGCTCAGCGTCGCCGGCGCCCCGCCGCTCACCCTCGGCCCGACGCTCCGGGTGGACGGCTCGGCCGAGCTGAACGAGCTCGTCTTCCATCTCGCGCCGGAGAGCGACGTCCCGGGCCTCGCGGCGGAGTTCTGCGAGGCGATCCGCCTCGGTGCGCCCGTGAAGGTGAAGGGACCGGTCGGGCGCGCCCATTACCGGCCCGGCGGCGGCCGCCTCGTCCTGGTCTCGGCCGGCACCGGCTTCGCGCCGATCTGGTCGATCGCCCGGGCCGCCCGCTACATCGAGCCCGCCCGCGAGATGGTCGTCCTGGTCGGGGCCCGCGACCCGCTCGACCTCTACATGCGGCCGGCGCTCGACTGGCTGCGCGCCACCGGCATCGGCCGCGTCACCCTGGTGGCCGACCGCAGCCGCCAGCGTCCGCCGGACGTGCGGCCCGGCCCGCTGACGGCCCACCTGCCGCCCCTGCGCGCCACCGACGTCGTGCATGTGGCCGGCTGCGCCTCGACGGTCGGCGCCGTCGAGGTCCTGGCCGCCGCCGCCGGCGCGCGCTGCTACCCGGTGTCGCATCCGGGCGCTTGAGCGCCGCCGGGTCCTACCGGTGCAGCGATGCCGTCTGCCGGCGGCGATTGACCGCTGTCGAGAAGTCTGCGCACGCTTCAATTCATGCCGCAGGGAGGCGCGCATGAGTAATCGACAGGCCGAATTCAGTCGTACGTGTGCGCTAGTTCAAGAAATGCAATCTTTGGTTGCGAACATGCGCGAGACCGTCCTGGAATCGCAGGCGATTACGCTTCGGGCGCGGGAGCGGGAAGGACTCCGCGACACTGTGCGGCAGAAATACCTGCTGAGCGCGCCGCTGGATCCGGCCGAGGGCGTGGTCGACGGCCTGGTCTACGCCTCCGAACACAGCACCGCCTTCGGAGACCCCGTCGTTTCCGACCTGATCAGGATGGCCCTGAGGCTCGCCGGCGCACGCCTGGGTCTCGAATGCAGCCCGGCATCGTGCGGGCACCGAGTCCACTGAGGCGGCCTCGGAGCTTCGTCCGCCGAGCGGGCTACCGGTTCGGCGCAGAACATGCGGCGCCATGATGAGTTGGAGCGTCCTCCGTGACCCGGAGGTCATGGAAAGCGCTCCGGAAGGGCGGCCTCGGAGGGAGAAGCGCGAGCCGCGCCCGGGGACGGGCAGCCGGTGCCCCGGGCGCCTCCAGGCTTCGCGGGGGTGGCGGGCGCCTCAGGCGACCCGGACCCGCCAGATCTCCTCGGCGTATTCCCGCATCGAGCGGTCGGAGGAGAACCAGCCCATCCGGGCGGTGTTGAGGATCGCCTTGCGCCACCAGGCGGCCGGGTTGATCCAGGCCGCGTCGATCTCGCGCTGGGCCCGCCAGTAATCGTCGAAATCGACTGTGAGCAGGTACTGGTCGCGGTGGCGCAGGTCGTCCGTGAGCGGCCGGAAGCGGTTCGGCTCCTCCGGCGAGAAGCGGCCCGAGGCGATCATATCGAGGGCGGCGGCGAGGCGCGGCGAGGCCCAGATCGCGTCCCGCGCGTAGTTCGGCTCGGCCGCGCGGGCCTGCACGCCGGCCGCGTCGAGGCCGAAGATGAAGATGTTCTCCGGGCCGACATGCTGGCGGATCTCGATATTGGCGCCGTCCAGCGTCCCGACCGTCAGCGCGCCGTTCAGCGCGAACTTCATGTTGCCGGTTCCCGACGCCTCCATGCCGGCGGTGGAGATCTGCTCGGACAGGTCGGCCGCCGGGATGATCGCCTCGGCGAGGCTCACCGAGTAGTTCGGCAGGAACACGACCTTGAGGCGGCCGGCCACCTCGGGATCGTCGTTGACGGCCTTGGCCACGTCGCAGGCGAGCTTGATGATGAGCTTGGCCTGGGCGTAGCTCGGCGCCGCCTTGCCGCCGAAGATCTTGACGCGCGGCGTCCAGTCACGGTGAGGCTCGGCCTTGATGGCCTGGTAGAGCGCCACGGTCTCGATCACGTTGAGGAGCTGGCGCTTGTACTCGTGGATGCGCTTGACCTGCACGTCGAACAGGGCTGAGGGGTCGATGTCGATGCCGGTGCGCTCGGCCACGATCTCGGCGAGCGCTTCCTTGCGTCCGCGGCGCATCGCGGCGTAGCGCTCGACGAAGCCCGCATCCTCCGCGAATGCCTCGAGGCCCCGCATGGCCTCGGGATCGTCGAGCACGCGCTCGCCGGCCGCCTCCACCGCGAGCCGGGTCAGCTCCGGATTGGCGTTGTGGAGCCAGCGCCGGAAGGTGATGCCGTTGGTCTTGTTGACGATCTTCTCCGGATCGAGCGCGTGCAGGTCCCGGAACACGGTCGAGCGCATCAGGTCGGTGTGCAGAGCCGAGACCCCGTTGACGCGGCGGGCGCCGTGGAAGGCGAGATGGCCCATGCGGACGCGCCGGCCGTGGCTCTCGTCGATGAGCGACACCGCGGCGAGGTGGGCGGCGTCGTGCCGGCCGTGCTGGCCCTGCTCCTCGAGATGCATCCAGTTGATCAGGTAGATGATCTGCATGTGGCGCGGCAGCAGACGCTCCATCAGCTCCACCGGCCAGGTCTCCAGCGCCTCGGGCAGGAGCGTGTGGTTGGTGTAGTTCAGGGTGTTCGTCGTGACGTGCCAGGCGTCCTCCCATGTCAGCTGGTGCTCCTCGAGGAGGAGGCGCATCAGCTCCGGCACGGCGATGGCGGGGTGGGTGTCGTTCAGCTGGATCGCGGCGTGGTCGGGCAGGCTGCGCACGTCGCCCCGCTCGACCACGTGGCGGCGGATCAGATCCTGCAGCGAGGCCGAGGTGAAGAAGTATTCCTGGCGCAGGCGCAGCTCCTGGCCGGCCATCGAGGAATCGCTCGGGTAGAGCACCCGCGAGATCGCCTCGGCCCGGGCGCGCGCCGCGACGGCGCCGACATGATCGCCGCCGTTGAACTGCCCGAGCTCGACGGGCGCCTCGGCCTCGGCCTTCCACAGCCGAAGCGTGTTCACGTGGCGTCCGCGCCAGCCCACCACCGGCACGTCGTGGGCCACGGCCCGCACGGTCTCGGCCGGGTGCCACTGGCGCCGGATCACGCCCTCGGAGACGGCCGACATGGTGACGTGGCCGCCGAAGCCGATCGCGTAGGTCGCCTCGGGCCGCACGAACTCCCAGGGGTTGCCCTCGGCGAGCCAGGTCTCCGGCGCCTCGCGCTGCCATCCGTCCTCGAGCGATTGCCGGAACAGGCCGTGGTCGTAGCGGATGCCGTAGCCGATCGCCGGAATGGACAGGCTCGCCATGCTCTCCATGAAGCAGGCGGCGAGCCGCCCGAGGCCGCCGTTGCCGAGCGCCGCGTCGGGCTCCGCCCCCTCGACCGTGCCGAGATCGACGCCGAGGTCGCGCAGCGCGGCGCGTGTGGTCTCGACGAGGCCGAGATTGTTCATGGCGTCGGAGAGCAGGCGCCCGATCAGGAACTCGAGCGAGAGATAGTAGACCCGCTTGTTCGGGATGCTGCGGCCGCCCATGCAGGCATCGACGATGCGGTCGCGCAGCGCCAGCGCGGTCGCGGCGAACCAGTCGCGCTCGCGCGCGGTCTCGGGCGTCTTGCCGATTGCGTAGGCGAGCTTGGCGAGGATCGCCTCGCGCAGGTCCGCGACGTCGTCGCCGGACGTCGGCCGGTGGGGAGCGTTCCAGGCGGCCCTGGCCGCCGCATCCTGGGGACGGCTCGACGGGCCGGAAGCCTTGTCGTCCGTCCTCTCGGAAGCCATCAGAATTTCGTTCAGCACGTGCAATCCCCCATCATCGCGGCCGAAGCGCGGACTGTCACCCGAGGCCCCTCCCGCTTCTGCCGGCGGTGATCGGCCCTGGTTCCGGGACCCAACATCGTGTGTCCGCGCCGACGGCCTTCGCGGCCACGGTGGCGCAGGCGCTCAACATCGCAAGAGCCGTGCCCCGTGTCTGTGACGCAGCCGACACAACAGCCAGCGTCGCATCGAAACTGGACGTGATTTTGGCGCCAACCCCTTGAAGAGAACCTGAACAAGGCAACCTCCCGCGGGCATCGCGGCGGACGGGTTGATCCGGTCCGGCCGGGGACCGGGGCAGCAGCCGAGGAGTGAGGCATGGGCGAGACCGCCTCCTGTAGGTCGGTCTGGTGGAAGCGCGGGACCGTCTATCAGGTCTATCCGCGCTCGTTCCAGGACACGAACGGCGACGGCGTCGGCGATCTCAAGGGGATCACGCGCCGGCTCGACTACCTCGCCTGGCTCGGCGTCGACGCGGTCTGGATCTCGCCGTTCTACCCGTCCCCGATGGCGGATTTCGGCTACGACGTGTCGGATTACTGCGGTGTCGACCCGCTCTTCGGCACGCTCGCCGATTTCGACGATCTCGTGGCCGAGGCGCATCGCCACAAGCTCAAGGTGATCCTCGACTTCGTCCCGAATCACACCTCGATCGCCCATCCCTGGTTCGCCGAGAGCCGCGCCGCGCGCGCGAACCCGCGCCGGGACTGGTACATCTGGCGCGACCCGGCCCCGGACGGCGGCCCGCCCAACAACTGGCTCAGCAATTTCGGAGGCCCGGCCTGGACCCGCGACGCGGCCACCGGCCAGTACTATTACCATGCCTTCCTGCCGGAGCAGCCGGATCTGAACTGGCGCAACCCAGCCGTGCGCGCGGCCATGCACGACGTGCTGCGCTTCTGGCTCGACCGCGGCGTCGACGGGTTCCGCGTCGACGTGATCTGGCACCTGATCAAGGACGAGGGTTTTCGCGACAATCCGGAGAACCCGGATTTCCTGCCGCACCTACCCGAGATCAACCGGTTCGCGCAGGTCTATTCCGCGGACCGCCCGGAGGTGCTCGACGTCATCTCCGAGATGCGGCGCGTCCTCGAGGCCTACGACGAGCGAGTGCTGATCGGCGAGATCTACCTGCCGATCGAGCGGCTCGTCGCCTATTACGGGCCGGAGCTCGACTGCGCCGACCTGCCGTTCAACTTCCAGCTCATCCAGACGCCCTGGCGCGCCGACGCGGTGCGCGATCTCGTGGAGAATTACGAGGCCGCCCTCCCCCCCGGCGGCTGGCCGAACTGGGTGCTCGGCAATCACGACCAGCCGCGGATCGCGGCCCGGATCGGCCTGCCGCAGGCCCGCATCGCCGCGATGCTCCTCCTGACGCTGCGCGGCACGCCGACCCTCTATTACGGCGACGAGATCGGCCTCGACCACGTCTCGATCCCGCCGGATCGGGTGCAGGACCCCTGGGAGCGCAACGAGCCGGGCCACGGGCGCGACCCGGAACGGACTCCGATGCAGTGGGAATCCGGGCCCTTTGCGGGCTTCTCGACGGTCGAGCCGTGGCTGCCGCTCTCCGCGGATGCCGAGATCCGGAACGTCGACGAGATGTGCGACGTCCCGGGCTCGATGCTCACCCTCTACCGGCGGCTGCTCGGCCTGCGCCGCGAGCACGCCGCCCTGGCGCTGGGCGAGTACCGCACGGTGCCGGACGGGCCGGCGACCGTGTTCGCCTACGAGCGCCGCGCGGAGGAGACGACGATCCGGATCGTCCTCAACTTCGGCGAGGAGGCGCATAGGCTCGACCTGCCGGAGGGAAGCGCCTGGAGCGTGCTCCTGTCGAGCCATGCCGGCCGGAGTGGCGAGCGCGCGGCCGGCACGGTCGGGCTCGCGCCCGCCGAGGGCCTGATCCTCCTGCGTCTGTAGAGGCCAGGGCGGAAACGGCCGCGTCTCTGCCGCAATGCATCAAGAACCAAGGAAAAATTTACCAGGATCATGGCCTGGCTTGTGCATCGCAGCGGAACCAGCGTGGCGCGAGGGCGTTCCTGATGTCGACGTCGGTTGCGGGCAGGTGTGCCCACCTTGGGCTTCGCGCTCAACGCGAGAACGGTTTCATGGCCCATGCCGGGTTTGTCGATGGCCGCAGCGCCGACTCACATGCCCCGCCGACCGATTGCCGATCCAGTCTCCCCGACCTGAGAACCTCGCTGCAGCCGCGCATCCTCTACGCGACACCCGAGATGGCGGATTTCGTGAAGACGGGCGGCCTCGGCGAGGTGGCGGGCGCCCTGCCCCGGGCGCTGCGCCGCCACTACGACGTCCGCGTGCTCGTCCCCGGCTACCGGCAGGTGGTCGGCGCCTTCCCGCAGATGCCCGTGGTGGCCCGGCTCGAAGCCGCAGCCGGCATCCCGGCCTGCGACCTCGGCCTCGTGGAGGCGGGCGACGGGCTGCGGATCTACGTCCTGCTCAGCCCCGATCTCTACGAGCGCGACGGCACGCCCTACGGGGGCCCGGAGGGCGACTTCGCCGACAACGACCTGCGCTTCGCCCGCCTCAGCCTCGCTGCCGCCGAGATCGCGCTCGGCGCCGATCCGGACTGGGCGGCCGACCTGCTGCACCTGAACGACTGGCAGGCCGCGCTGGCTCCCGGCTATCTCGCGTGGCGCGGGGCACGGGTGCCGAGCGTGCTGACGATCCACAATCTCGCCTATCAGGGCCTGTTCCCGCGCGAGAACCTCGCCCGCCTCGGCGTGCCGGAACACGCCTTCCAGATGAACGGCGTCGAGTTCTACGGGCAGCTCTCCTTCCTCAAGGCCGGCCTCTACTACGCCTCGCACGTCACCACCGTCAGCGAGACCTACGCGCGCGAGATCATGACGCCGGATTCCGGCTGCGGCCTCGACGGCCTGATCCGCACCCGCGCCCAGCAGGGACGGCTCTCGGGGATCCTCAACGGCATCGACGAGAGCTGGGACCCCCGCACGGACCCGCACCTCGCCACCCGCTTCGAGGCCGACGACTGGAAGGGCAAGCGCGCCAACGCCGAGGCCGTGCGCCGGCAGTTCGGCCTCGCGGTCTCGCGCGGGCCGCTCTTCGCCATCGTGTCGCGCCTCGTCCACCAGAAGGGCATCGACCTCTCGATCCAGGCGGCCGAGACCATCGTGCAGGAGGGCGGCCAGCTCGTCGTGATCGGCCAGGGCGAGAGCCGGTTCGAGGAGGCGCTCCGCGGCCTCTCACGCCGTCACCCGGGCTCGGTCGGCGTCCATGTGGGCTTCCGCGAGACCGATGCCCGCCGCATGTTCGCCGGCAGCGACTTCCTGCTGATGCCCTCGCGCTTCGAGCCCTGCGGCCTCGCGCAGATGTACGCCCAGCGCTTCGGCTCCCTGCCGATCGTGCGCCGCACGGGCGGCCTCGCCGACACCGTCGAGGACGGGGTGACGGGCTTCACCTTCGCGGACGCCTCGCCGAAGGGGTTTTCGGGCGCGCTCCGGCGGGCCCTCGACACCTTCGCCCAGAAGAAGCGCCTCAACGACATGCGCCGCAACGCCATGGCGAAGACGTTCGGCTGGGACGCGGCGGCCGTCCGCTACGCTTCCCTCTACACGCGCGCCTTCGGCAACAACGCGGCTTTGCGCTGGCGCGCGGCCTAGGGCAGACCCGCGGCCCCCGGGCCGCCTGGCGTCGCGCCGATCCTTCCCCGCCCAAAAAAGCGGCATGCCTCTCGCCGACGGGGCGGATGCCGCCTGACCTGTATTGCGCTAAGGATTCATTGATTATTCCGGCATCACATATCCACAACATTGGAGGGTATGAGATGAGTCGCCTGGTCAGGACATTCTCTATACTTTGCGTTGTTAGTACAGGCGCTGGCGCAACTCTGGCGAGCGCAATTTGGCGGCACGGGGCCGCCGTCAACGGCGTGGTCGGTGCGCACGAGACACGATTGCAGTCGCTGCTTCTCGCAGACGAGATCCGCCAGAGTTCGGACGATCTGACGCGCCTGGGGCGGACCTACGTCATCACGGGCGATCCCGTCTGGAAGCAGCAGTATCAGGACGTGCTGGACATCCGCGCCGGTCGGAAGCCGAGGCCCGTGGAGTACCACCGGATCTACTGGGATCTCGTGGCGGGAGGCGAGGCGAAGCCTCGACCGGACGGCGAGACGGTTCCGGTCGGCACGCTGATGGAACGCCTCGGCTTCAGCGACCAGGAGACGGGCAAGCTCGCGGAGGCGGTGCGGAACTCCGACGGCCTCGTCAAGCTCGAGGTCGAGGCGATGAATCTCGTCGAGGGGAAGGATGCGCAGGGCGCTCCCGTCGCGCGATGGGATCGAGAGCAGGCGCAGCTTCGCGCCGCCGCCCTCGTCCATTCCACGGACTATCACCGGTTCAAGGCCGCGATCATGCGGCCGCTGGACGAATTCTACGTGCTTCTCCAGAACCGGACGAGCGAGACCGTCTCGCGGAACGAGTCGGAGGCCGCGCTGTGGGCCCGGGTCGTCATCGCGGCGCTCGCCTGCACGATCGCCTCGGTGCTGGCGCTCGGCTTCTTCGCCTACCGGGCCCTCGTCCGCGGCTACGCGGCCGTGGGACAGGCGATGGCCGCGGTCGCCGAGGGCGATTACGGGCGCGCGGTTCCGGGCCGCGAGCGATCCGACGAGGTCGGCGACATGGCGCGCCGCCTCGAGGCGCTCCAGCGGGGCCTGATCCGGGCCGAGGAGGAGCGTCGCCTGCGCGAGGGGACGGAACAGGAGCGTGCGCGGCGCGCCGGGACTGCCGCGATGGCGGACGCCTTCGAGGCGGCCGTCGGGACGATCGTTGGCCAGCTCGCGGCTTCCGCCGGAGAACTCCAGTCGACGGCCCATGCCATGAGCGAGACGGCGGCCGAGACGACCGGTCAGTCGGCCACCGTCGCGTCGGCCGCCGCGGCGGCCTCGACGCATGTGGGCAGCGTCGCCTCGGCGGCCGAGCAACTCAGCGCCTCCGTCGGCGAGATCGCGCGCCAGGTCGAGGGGTCGGCGTCTCTGGCGCGGGCCGCCGTCGTGGAGGCGGGACGCACCGCGACCCTGATCGGTGACCTCAGCAGCGCCGCGACGCAGGTCGGCGACGTGGTCTCGATGATCTCGTCCATCGCCGGCCAAACGAACCTGCTGGCGCTCAACGCCACGATCGAGGCCGCTCGCGCGGGCGAAGCCGGCCGCGGCTTCGCCATCGTCGCCGCCGAGGTGAAGGAACTCGCCAACCAGACCACGCGCTCGACCGAGGAGATCCGCCGGCAGATCGGCGGCATCCAGGAGGCGACGCATCAGGCCGTCGCCGCCATCGGCGGAATCGGTACGCGGATCGAGGAGATGAGCGCGGTGGCGACGTCGATCGCCTCCGCCGTCGAGGAGCAGGGCGCGGCGACGCGGGAGATCGTCCGGAGCGTCGGGCAGGCTGCCGCGGGCACGGGCGAGGTGACGGCCAACATCGCGGGCGTCGCCGGCGCGGCCGGCGAGACCGGCACTGCCGCGGCCCGGGTCTTGGCCTCGGCCGCCGGCCTGTCGCACCAGTCCGATCATCTCGGCGTCGAGATCGCGCGCTTCCTCGAGAGCGTCCGGGCGGCCTGAGGCCGCTCCGGCGCGCCCCGGGAGGTCAACCCTCCAGAACGAAGATCATCGTCGCGAGCGGGGGCAGCGTCAGGCAGAGCGATTGCGCCTGACCGTGGCTCTCGCCCGCCTCGGCGTGCAGCCCGCCCATGTTGCCGACGTTCGAGCCGCCGTAGCCCTCGGCGTCGGAGTTGAACGCCTCGCGGTAGAAGCCGGGCGCGGGCACGCCGATGCGGTAGCCGTGGCGCGGCACCGGCGTGAAGTTCGAGACGACGATCGCGATCTCGTTCGGCTGCTTGCCCTTGCGGGCCCAGGCGATGACGCTGTTGTCCTGGTCGTCCGCCACGAGCCACTGGAAGGCCGCCGGCTCGACGTCGCGCGCGTAGAGGGCCGGCGTCGCGAGATAGAGGTGGTTGAGGTCGCGGATCACGTCCTGGACGCCCTTGTGGAAGGGATCGTCGAGCAGGTGCCAGTCGAGGCTCTGGTTGTGGTTCCACTCCCGCTCCTGGCCGAACTCGCCGCCCATGAAGAGCAGCTTCTTGCCCGGATGCCCCCACATGAAGCCGTAATAGGCGCGGAGGTTGGCGAATTTCTGCCAGCGGTCGCCCGGCATCTTGCCGAGCATCGAGCCCTTCCCGTGCACCACCTCGTCGTGGGAGAGCGGCAGGATGAAGTTCTCCGAGAAGGCGTAGAGCAGGCCGAAGGTGAGGTCGTGGTGGTGGTAGCGCCGGTGGATCGGCTCCTTCGAGATGAATTGCAGCGTGTCGTGCATCCATCCCATGTTCCACTTGAAGCCGAAGCCGAGCCCGCCCGTATAGGTCGGGTGCGACACGCCCGGCCACGAGGTCGATTCCTCCGCCACCGTGATGGTGCCGGGCGCGTGGCTGTAGGTGGCCTCGTTGGTCTTCCTCAGGAAGTTGATGGCGTCGAGGTTCTCGTTGCCGCCGTACTGGTTCGGGATCCACTCGCCCGCCCGGCGCGAATAGTCGAGGTAGAGCATCGAGGCGACCGCGTCGACGCGCAGGCCGTCGAGGTGGTAGTGCTCGAGCCAGAAGCGCGCGTTGGCGGCGAGGAACGTCGCGACTTCCGTCCGGCCGAAATTGTAGATGTAGGTGCCCCAATCCTGGTGGAAGCCCTGGCGCGGGTCGGCGTGCTCGTAGAGGTGCGTGCCGTCGAACTGGCCGAGCCCGTGCGCGTCGAGGGGGAAATGGCCCGGCACCCAGTCGAGCAGGACGCCGATGCCGGCCTCGTGGGCCGCGTTCACGAAATGGGCGAAGTCGTCGGGCGTGCCGAAGCGGCTCGTCGGCGCGAACAGCGACACGGGCTGGTAGCCCCATGAGCCGTCGAACGGGTACTCCGTGATCGGCAGCATCTCGATATGGGTGAAGCCCAACTCCTTGACGTAGGGGATGAGGCGGGCGGCGAGCTCCCGGTAGGTCAGGTAGCGGTTGCCCTCGTCCGGCACCCGCGCCCAGGAACCGAGATGGACCTCGTAGATCGCGATGGCCGAGTGGCGCGGGTCCTTCTCGCCGCGGCTCGCCATCCAGGCGGCGTCGTGCCAGTCGGGCTCGCTGGTGCCCTGCAGGACGGAGGCCGTCTCGGGCGGCTTCTGCGCGGCGAAGGCGAGCGGGTCGGCCTTGAGGGGCAGGAGCGACCCGTCGGGGCCGCGGATCTCGAACTTGTAGCTGACGCCGGCCTTGAGGCCGGGAACGAACAGCTCCCAGATGCCGCCGTCCGGCCAGAGGCGCATCGGATGGCGCCGTCCGTCCCAGTCGTTGAAGTCGCCGACCACGCTGACGCGCCGGGCGTTCGGCGCCCAGACGGCGAAGCGGAATCCGTCGATGCCGTCGAGCCGCCCGGCCTGGGCGCCGAGCACCCGGTAGACGAGGTTCGAGCCGACCTCGCGCAGGGCGTGGAGATCCTGCTGCTCCAGCGAGGAGCCGAAGCCGTAGGGGTCGTGGCGCCGCCGCCGCTGGCCGTCCCAGTGCTCGACCTCGATCTCGTAGAGCGGCCGCCCCTCGCTCTCCAGGCTCGCCACGTAGAAGCCGTCCGGGTGGCGGCGCTCGAAGGGGACGCGGCTCTCGCCGACGAGCAGCGCGGCGCTCTTGGCCTCGGGCAGTACGGCGCGGACCTCCCAGGCCCTCGGCCCGACCTGATGCGGGCCCAGGACCGCGAAGGCATCGCCGTGATTGGCGGCCATGACCGCGGCGACGGCGTCCGGATGGAGGCCCCGGCCCGGGGCCTGCGCGGGCGCCGTCTTCCCGGCGGGCGGCGGGACGTCCGCGGTCCGAGGCGCGCCCGATCCGAGATCGGTCCTGGTCGCGAAGGTCTCGTCGATGCCCGTCATTCAGATGCCTCTCTTGGTCTCGTCCAGAATGGTGAGAACCCCTCGGGCCGGAATTTCGATCCAGTCCGGGCGGTTGTTGGCCTCGTAGTCCACCTCGTAGAGCGCCTTGATCAGGAGGCAGAGTTTCAGCAGGCGCGCCCGCGTCTCGGGGTCGGTCACGGCGGCGCGGCTCGCGCGCGAGGCCGCCTCGTAGCCCTCCAGGAAGGCCGCATCGATCATGCCGCGCCAGGCGATCGAGGCGTTGCGGGCGCGCTCCTCGGAATCCGCGAAGCGGCTCGCGATCTCGCGGGTCACCGTCTCGGCGCCGTAGGCGAAGGAGCGCAGCATGCCGGCGACGTCGCGCAGCGGCGTCGACTTCGCCCGGCGCTCGTCGGCCGGCCGCGAGGGCTCGCCCTCGAAATCGACGATGATGAGGTCGCCCTCCGAGGCCAGCACCTGGCCGAGATGGTAGTCGCCGTGGATGCGGGTCTTCCAGGCGCCCTTCGGCGGGGCCGAGGTCAGGCTCTCGATCAGGGCCTCGACCTCGCCCCGGCGCCCGGCGAGCGCCGCGCTCGCCGGACGGCCGGCATCGAGGCCGCGCTCGGCCATCGCGGCGAGGCCCCGGAAGGCGCGCTCGGCCTGGTGGCGGGCGTCGCGGCCGAGCGTGTCGAGATCCCCGCCCGTGAAGGGCTCGGCCGCGAAGGCGGGATCGCTCGTCTCGATCGCGAAGGCGTTGTGCATCTCGGCGGTGCGCCGGCCGAGCAGCTCGGCCCAGCGCAGATGGGCGTTGAAGGCCTCCTCGGGCGTCGGCGCCTCGCTCTCGGGGGCGAGCACCACCGTGTCGAAGTCGCGGCGCAGCCCTTCGAGCATCAGCGTCCAGGCATCGCCCTGGTTGAGCACGTAGGCCTGCAGCAGCGCGAGCGCCGTCCGGGTGCCGTCGGGCGCCACGTGCTCGAGCGTGCCGAGCAGCGCCGGGGTGTTTCCGAACCGCGCCTCCTCGGTGAGGAAGCGGCCGACCTCGATCTCCGGATGCATGCCGGGCTGCAGGCGGCGCAGCAGCTTGAGCATCATCTTCGAGCCGATGGCGATCGAGGTGTTGCTCTGCTCGGCCGAGAGGCGGCGGATGTCGCCCTCCTCGAAGGCGATGTCGCGGTCGAAGGCGGAGGTCGCGGCGAAGACGAGGCGGCCCGTCTCGCTCGGGATCTCGCGGCCCGCGCGCATCCCCTCGATCAGGCTGACCGCGAAGCCCGGCGATGCGGCCGCGCCGTAGAGGAGGCCGGTGCGCGGGCCGCGGCGGACGCGGGCCACCGCGTGCGTCATCAGGCTCTCGTCCTCGCGGCCCTCGTCGACGCCGACGGGCACGAAGTAATCCTGCCGCTCGCCGTTGGAGAGGTTCACGCAGACCCGTGGCAGCAGGAACTTCGCCTCGCCGCGCCCGTCCTTCAGGGCGGCGAAGTCGGTGACCTGGACGGCCTTGATGCGCGAGCCCTTGGCGCCGAACCAGCGGCGGCTCGCGATGAAGGGCGGCACCACGGTGCGCTCGAAGGCGATGCGCTCGCGGCCCGCCATCAGGGTCTCGATGCCGCCGGTGAGCACCAAGGTGAACAGCTCCGGCGCCTCGGGCTGGGGCCCGACCGCGCCGGTATTGGCCGCGCTCAGGGTGAACCAGTAGAAGCCGTAGGCCGGCAGCGTCAGCAGGTAGGGCAATTCGCCGATCGCCGGGAACTCCGTGCCGCCGGTCAGCTCGATCGGCACCGCGCTGCGCAGCTCGGACAGGTCGAGCTGCACCGCCTGCGGGGCCCGCGAGAGGTTTGCCACGCACAGCACCCGCTCGCCCTCGAACTCGCGGATCCAGGCCAGGACCTTGCGGTTCGACGGGTACAGGAACTGCATGGTGCCGCGCCCGAGCGCCACGCTGTTGTTGCGGATCGCGATCATGCGCCGCGTCCAGTTGAGCAGGCTCGTCTGGGCCTGGGTCTGCGCCTCGACGTTGATGGCGTCGAAGCCGTAGATCGGGTCCTGGATCGCGGGCAGGAACAGCTTCTGGGGGTTGGCGCGCGAGAAGCCGCCGTTGCGGTCAGGCGACCATTGCATCGGGGTCCGCACGCCGTCGCGGTCGCCGAGATAGATGTTGTCGCCCATCCCGATCTCGTCGCCGTAATAGAGCACCGGCGTGCCGGGCATCGACAGCACGAGCGACTTCATCAGCTCGATCTTGCGCCGGTCGTTCTCGAGGAGCGGGGCCAGTCGGCGGCGGATGCCGAGGTTGATGCGGGCGCGGCGCTCGGCGGCGTAGAACGACCAGAGGTAGTCACGCTCTTCCGCCGTGACCATCTCGAGCGTCAGCTCGTCGTGGTTGCGCAGGAAGATGGCCCACTGGCAGCCCTCCGGGATCTCCGGGGTCTGGCGCATGATGTCGGTGATCGGGTGCCGGTCCTCGCGGGCGATCGCCATGTACATGCGCGGCATCAGCGGGAAGTGGAATGCCATGTGGCACTCGTCGCCGTCGCCGAAATACTGTGCCGTCTCCTCCGGCCACTGGTTGGCCTCGGCGAGCAACATGCGGTCCGGATAGGTCGCGTCGAGCGCCGCCCGGATCGCCTTGATGACCGTGTGGGTCTCGGCGAGGTTCTCGCAGTTCGTGCCCTCGCGCTCGATCAGGTAGGGGATCGCGTCGAGGCGAAGCCCGTCGACTCCCATGTCGAGCCAGTAGCGCATCACCTCGATGACGGCTTCCAGGACCTTCGGGTTGTCGAAGTTGAGGTCGGGCTGGTGCGAGTAGAACCGGTGCCAGAAATACTGCTTGGCGACCGGGTCCCAGGTCCAGTTCGAGGCTTCCGTATCGAGGAAGATGATGCGGGTGTCGCCGTACTTATCGTCGGCATCCGACCAGACGTAGAAGTCGCGCTCGGGGCTCCCGGCCGGCGCCTCGCGGGCGCGCTGGAACCAGGGGTGCTGGTCCGAGGTGTGATTGATGACGAGCTCGGTGATGACGCGCAAGCCCCGTTCGTGGGCGGCCTCCACGAAGCGCCGGAAGGCGTCCATGTCGCCGTAGGAGGCGTTGATGTCGCGGTAATCGGCGATGTCGTAGCCGTCGTCGCGCAGCGGGGACGGGTAGAACGGCATCAGCCAGATCGCCGTGACGCCGAGGTCGCGCACGTAGTCGAGCTTCTGGGTCAGCCCCTCGAAATCGCCGATCCCGTCATTGTTCGAGTCGAAGAACGACTTGACGTGGATCTGGTAGATGATGGCGTCACGGTACCATTGCGGATCGCTGCGATCGATCATCGCGTCGCTGCCTCATGCGTCAGGTCAGGGCGTTCTTTGGCTTCCGCACGGCGGCGTCGGTCCGTGAACGTTCGGCGGGGCTTCGACCCCATCATCTTGGCGACAGCGCGACGGAGCGCGGCCGCGCTCTCGTTGCACGCACGCCCTCATTCCGCAACCCGGCGCGGCAGGCGCAGGCGCCAGATCACGCAGGAGCGCTCGGCCGGGTCGAGGGCGATGCGGTGGGACTTGCCGTAGAGTTCGAACGTGTAGCCCTGCAGCAGGTCCTCGACCGCCACGGCGCCGTCGTCGCCCTGGCCGAGCAGCCAGAGCGGCACCTCGTAGGTGCATTCCTGGCGGTTCTTCGGATCGAGGTTGACCATCACGAAGATGCAATTGTCGCCCTCGGGCGTCATCCTGGCATAGGCGATGATCTGATCGTTGAAGGCGCCCGTGAAGACGACGTTCCGGAAGTCCCACAGGGCCGGGTTGCCGCGCCGGATGGCGTTCAGCTTGATGATGTGCTCGCGGATGTTCCCGGGCCGGTCGTAGTCCCAGGCCTTCAGCTCGTACTTCTCGGAATTGAGGTATTCCTCCTTGCCCGGATAGGGCGCGGCCTCGCACAGCTCGAAGCCGTTGTAGATGCCGTAGACGGAGGAGAGGGTCGCCGCCAGCGTCGCGCGCACGATGAAGCCCGGGCGGCCGCTCGTCTGCAGGTAGTGCGGGTTGATGTCGGGCGTGTTCGCGAAGAAATTCGGCCGGTAGTACTCGCCCATGGGGCCGGCGAGTTCGAGGGCGTAGTCGGTCAGCTCCTGCTTCGTGTTGCGCCACGTGAAGTAGGTGTAGCTCTGCTGGTAGCCCGCCTTGGCGAGCTTCTTCATCATCTTGGGCCGGGTGAAGGCCTCGGCCAGGAAGATCACGTCGGGGAAGCGCCCGTTGACCTCGGCGATCATCCATTCCCAGAAGGGGATCGGCTTGGTGTGTGGGTTGTCGACGCGGAAGATGCGCACGCCGCGCGTCGCCCAGCCCATCACGATGTCGCGAAGCTCGATCCAGAGCGAGGGCAGCGCGCCGCCGTAGAAGTGCACGTTCGAGATGTCCTCGTACTTCTTCGGCGGGTTCTCGGCGAATTTGAGCGTTCCGTCGGGGCGCCACTCGAACCATTCGGGGTGGTTCTTGATCCAGGGATGGTCGGGCGAGCACTGGATCGCGAAGTCGAGGGCGATCTCCATGCCGTAGGCGTGGCTCGCCGCCACAAGCCGCTCGAAATCCGCGAAGGTGCCGAGCTCCGGGTGCACGGCCTCGTGGCCGCCCTCCTCGGAGCCGACGGCGTAGACCGAGCCGACGTCGCCGGGCCCGGCCTTGAGCGTGTTGTTCTTGCCCTTGCGGTTGGTGCGCCCGACCGGGTGGATCGGCGTGAAGTAGAGCACGTCGAAGCCGAGCTCGCGGATCTCCGGCAGGCGGGCGATCACGTCGTCGAAGGTGCCGTGGCGGTTCGGGTCGCCCGATTGCGAGCGCGGGAAGATCTCGTACCAGGCCGAGAACCGGGCCGCGAGGCGGTCGGCGATGACGGGAACCGCGACGGGATAGCGGGTGGCGTTCACCCGCTCGGCGTTGCGGCGGATCAGCTTCGTGGTCTCGGGCTCGAGGATGCGCCGGAGCTGGGCGGTCGATCCCGTCTCCTCGGCGGCGAGCGCGCTCACCACGGCGGCGAGCCTCTCCTTGTCGCGCCCGCTCGCGAGGTCGGCCGCGGTCTGGACGATCTCGATGCCCTCGATCGTCTCCAGCGTCACGTCGATGCCGGCGTCGCGCTTCTTCATCGTGTCGCGCACCCACGACGAGAAGGCGTCGCGCCACGCCTCGATCGTGAACTCGTAGCGGGCGTTGCGCTCCAGCGGGAAGTGGCCGCTCCAGCGGTCGTTGTCGACGAAGACCATGGGGTCGCGCCGCCACTCGGCCTCGCCGACGACGCGGGACAGGATCGCCGCGTTGATGATCTCGTGGCCGTCCGAGAAGATGTCGGCCTCGACCTGCAGGCTCTCGCCCACGACCCGCTTGACCGCCGAACGCCCGCCGTCGATCTCGGGCGTCACCGCCTCGATCACGACGCGGCCCTCGCCGCGGGGGATGCCGCGGCCCGGCAGCTCGGCGACGGCGGCGCGCTCGGCCGCGAGGATGCGCAGCTCGCCCGGCGCGAGGTCGATCGCCGAGCCCGGATGGAAGGCGATGGGCTCGGCCTCGGGCGTGCGGTCGACGAAGGGCCCGAGCTGGCCGCCGGCGCGGACGACCAGCGTGCCGGCATCGACCGGCACCGGGCGCTTGCCCGGGTTGAACAGCACCAGAACGGCGTGGCGGGCCGAGGCCGGATGGCCGGTATCGTAGCGCAGAAGCGCCACGAAGGCGGCGTCCGGCGCCGAGATCCGCACCTGCGCGCCCTCGACATTGGCGGCCGGCAAGGCGGCCCGCAGGGCGTTGATGGCGGCGATGAAGCCCGAGATGTCGAGACCGCTGTCGGTCTCGCGGGCCTCGGGCGTCGTGTCGACCACGTGCAGCGCCCGGGCGTAGCCCCACTCGTAGCCGATCGGCATCAGCACGCCCGACGAGAAGAAGGCCGCGAGCGCGTAGCGGCTGCGCAGGTGCGCGCCCACCACCTCCGGTCCGCCGCCGACCTCCGCGGCGAGCCGGGCCATGTCGTGGTTCTCCGGGAAGGCGATCGAGGGCGCGATGGTGCGCAGGCGCTCGTACTGGTCGAGCGCCCAGGGCGCCTTCAGGTCCCACCAGGCGAAGGAGTTGAACAGGTAGTCGAAGCCCGCGCCGGCGGTGGCGCGCGCCTCCTCGAAGGTGCAGCCGAGCGTCTCGGCCGCGAACAGGCAGGCGCGGTCGCGGCCCTTCGCGCCGCCGATCAGCGCGCGCCACACCTCCGGCGGGACCTTGTAGGCCGCATCGCACCGGAAGCCAGCGACGCCGAGTCCCTGCAGGCGCGCGATGTAGCCGTCCCAGATCCGGGTCAGCTCGCCCCGCGCGTGCCCGGAATGATAGTCGAGCTCGGCGAGGTCGCCCCAGACCGTGCGCTTCGACGGATCGTCGGGATCGACGGCGTAGGGGCTCGCGGGCTGCCCCGTCTCGTCCTTCATGAAAAGGTCCGGCCGCTCCCGGGCGAGCCGGCCGTCATTGGCCGCATGATTGATGACGAGGTCGGTCATCACCCGCAGGCCCTGCGCCTCGGCCGCCTTGCAGAAGCGGCGGATCTGCTCGTCGTCGGGCGTCCCGTCGAGGTCGCGCAGGCGCTCGTCGAGGGCATCCGTGTCGGCGACCGCGTAGAGGCTGCGCGAGCCACCGGTCTGGTGGAACGGGTTGAGATAGACCCAGTCGAAGCCGAGGCCGGCGATGCGGGGCAATTCGCGGGCCCAGTCCGAGACGCGGCCGACGAGGAGCGGGAACAGGTTGTAGATGCGCGGCCCCTCCGCCCGCGGCGCGAGGCTCGCGGGAAGCGCGACGGACTTCGCGCCGGTCGCCTTGCGGGTCCCCTTGGCTGTGGTCGGTGCGTTCATGCTGCCCTCGGCTTCGTCACGCGGTCCGGTGTCATTCCGTGCGGGTCTCTCTCCGGCACGGGTCCTCGTCGTCGTCTAAGCCACCCGCCGCAACACGGCGCAGGGCAGCCGCGCGAACAGGCGCGCGAGGTCGAGCCGCCCGCCCTCGTGCCGCTCGCCCGTCAGCAGGTCCTGCCAGGCGCTGCCGGCGGGCGCGTCCAGGCTGGTGCCGGCGAACGCCTCGGAGGTCCAGCTCCTCTCGCCCGTCAGCCGCGCGACGAGCCGGGGCACCGCCACCAGCAGGTCGCCCGGATCGGCCGTGGCATCGGAACGTGTGAAGGCGATGACATGATCCGCCTGCGCGCCGCGCGCCGCCGCCGGCTCGTAGCCGGCCTCCGCGTAGAAGGCGGGATGAGCGGCCCGATCCGCCAGGATCCGGGCCAGCAATGCCTGCTTGACGCGGCCGTCGGTCCAGTCGGCCAGGAGCTCGGCCGCCGGCGTGCCGGCCTCCAGCGCCCGGGCGCGCTCCGCATAGTCGACGGGGCGGCGGTTGTCCGGGTCGACGAAGGAGAAATCCCAGAACTCGGTGCCCTGGTAGGTGTCGGGCAGGCCCGGCAGCGTCGCCTTGAGGACGGTGCGGCCGAGCCCCGCGATCATGCCGAGATGGGCGAGGCGCCTCGCGAAGGGGCGGAGCTTCGCCAGGAACGGCGCGCCCGGCGCGACCAGGGCCTCGAACAGGGAGCGGACGGCGCCCTCGTAGGCCTCGTCGACGTTGACCCAGCTCGACCGGCGCTTGCCCTCGCGCATCGCCTTCTCGGAATAGGCGACGAGGCGGTTGCGGAAATCCTCGATCTGCCCGGGATCGTCGCCGTCGAGGAGTTCGAGCGGCCAGGCGCCCAGGATCGCCTGGAGGAACATCCACTGGTCGTTGGCGTCGGGCGCGGGCTCGTCGTCGATGCTGCCGAGGTGCGGCGCGGCCGTCTCGCGCCAGATGTCCCAGGCGCGGGCCCATTCCTCCGGCATCTCGGAGAGGGCGAGGAGCCGCGCTCGGGCATCCTCGCCGCGCTTGGTGTCGTGCGTCGCCGTGGTGATCATGGCGTTCGGCCAGTCGCGGGCGCGCGCGGATTGCAGCGCGTGGAACCCGTCCGCGTCGATGCCGTACTCGCCCGGGTCGCCGCCGACCTCGTTCAGCGCCAGCAGCAGGGCGTAGCGGTAGAACAGGGTGTCCTCCAGGCTCTTGGCCATCACCGGCCCGGTGAGCTGCTGGAAGCGGCGCCGGAAGCGCAGGATGACACGCGACTCCGGCCGGCCCGGCCCGGTCGTGTCGACGCGCCCGAGCAGCACGTTCGCCGCGAAGTCGTGCACCGAGCGGTCGGGCAGCGCGCTCCAGCGCTTGGCCTTGGCGACCGCGCCCTCGATCAGGCGCACGTCCTCCGGCTCGACGTCGCTCTCGTCGAGGTCCGGCGGCAGGTAGCTGCGGTAGGTGGGAAAGCGGGCGATGATCTCGATCAGCGCCCGCCGGATCGCGTTCAGCGAGAAGTCGCGGGTGCGCCGGTCGGAATCGGCGATCTCCTTCAGATCGGTCGCCAAGACTTCCAGCTCGCTCGCGAAGCTGATCTCCAGGATCTCGGCCTTGGCGGCGCGGAGCTGGAAACCGTAGGGCTCGTCGTAGCCCGTCCCCCACTCGTAGAGGCGCTGGATCCGCCCGCGCTTCTCGCGGTCGACCAGGATGCCGTCGAGCTGGTTCAGCACGTCGTAGCCGGTGGTGCCGGCGACCGGCCAGGACCGCAGCCGCTCGCCGGGTTCGAGGATCTTCTCCACCACCACGTAGAAGCCGGGCCCGACCGCCGCCTGCAAGGCGCGTGCATAGCCGAGCGGGTCGGCGAGCCCGTCGATATGGTCGATGCGCAGGCCGTCGATCCGCCCCTCGCGCACGTGCCGGAACACGGTCTCGTGCGAGCGGTGGAAGATGTCGGACTTCTCGACGCGCAGCCCCGCGAGCGAGTTCACGTCGAAGAAGCGGCGGTAGTTGATGTCGCTCGAGGCCACCCGCCAATGGGCGAGGCGGTAGGCCTGGCTCTCGAGCAGCCGGTGCAGCGGCCCGAAGCTGTCGGGATGCCCCTTGAAGCCGTTGAGGAGCTTGAGGGTGCGGGCCACCGCGTCGCGGATGGCGGGCGAGGCGCTCGCCACCTTCGCGAGGCGCTGCTTCAGCCCCTCGGCCTCCTCCGGAAAGGCGCGGCGGCGCTCGGGGGCGGTCTCCTCGCCCATCGTGCGCAGGCGCTCGGAGATGGCGAGCAGCTCGGCCGAGGCGTCGTCGCCCACCTCGCCGAGGGCCGCCAGGACCCGGTTGAGAATCGTCGGGTAATTGAGAGGGCGGACCGGGAACTGGTGCTCGTAGTGCCAGACGCTGAAGGCGCCGGTCGCCTCGTCGAACTTCAGCTCCAGCAAGCCCTTCTCCAGCGCCTCGCCGTAGCGGTCGCCGAGGAACGGGATCACGAGGTTGCGGTTCGCGCCCTGGCGCTCCCAGTCGATGTCGAAGGCGTGCGCGAAGGGCGAGAGCGCGCCCCATTCGAGCACGGAGAGCCACCAGGGATTGTCGGCGCCGCCGACCCCCATGTGGTTCGGCACGATGTCGAGGAGGAGCTTCAGCCCGTGCGCGCGCAACGCGTCCGAGAGGCGCACGAAGCCCGCCTCGCCGCCGAGCTCGGGGTTGATCGCCCCGTGGTTGACGATGTCGTAGCCGTGGGTCGAGCCCGGCCGCGCCGTCTGCAGCGGCGAGGCGTAGACGTGGCTGATGCCGAGCTTCGCGAGATACGGGACGATCGTTTCCGCGTCCGCGAAGGTGAAGTCGCGGTGGAACTGCAGACGGTAGGTCGCACGCGGCGGCTCGGAGGCGAGGCGCGCGGCGCCCGAGCGCGGCCCACGCTCCTCCGCGGACAGGGCGGCGGCGAGCTTGGCGAGCGGACCGCCGGGCGCGGCGATCGATTCGAGGTCGCGGTCGAGCTTGCGCCGCCAGTTCGGATAGCCTTCGGTGGAGCCCGGCACGTTCGCCTGGCTCAGCTCCGACACCACGTCCTCGTATTGCACGGCCGTGAGCATCGCGGGCGCGCGGGCGAGATAGCGGGCGGCGGCCTCGAAGGGCGCGGCCTCCGGCGGATCGTAGGAGGGCAGCAACTGCTCGCCGGCCAGCGCCTCGGTGAGGCGGCCGCGCTCCGCGACCCGCTCGGCCCGTTCCGTCTCCGCCCGGTCCGCGTCGTAGAGGCCGAGCGACTGGCGCGTGTCCGTGTCGACGCCGCGCCACCAGCCCACGAAGGTCGGCAGGTCGTGCGTGGTGATGGCGGTCAGCGCGTCGCGCGGATAGGCGCCCGGCGCCTTGAAGTGCCCGTCCCCCTCGCGCTCGAAGGCGAGGATGCGGTAGCTCAGGATGCCGGCCTGCATCAGCGCCTCGGAGAAGCCCTCCGGCGCGGTGCCGAGATCCTCCGCGATGACGAGGCACTTGCTGCGGTGGCTCTCAAGCCGGAGCACCGCCAGCATCGGCTCGAAGGGCATGGCCACGTAGGCGCCGTCCCGAGCGCTGCCCGTCAGCGGGATGAGGAAGAGGCGCGCGAGCTGGAAGGCGTGGTCGATGCGGATCGCGCCCGCGTGCCGCATGTTGGCGCGCACCAGCGCCCGGAAGGCCGCGAGCCCGTCGCGCTCCATCTCCAGCGGGTCGAAGGCCGGCAGCCCCCAATCCTGGCCCTTGGGAGCGAGCAGATCGGGCGGCGCCCCGATCGAGACGCGGTTGGCGAAGCGCTCGGGATGCGACCAGATCTCGGAGCCGCCGCGGTCGGCGCCGACGGCGAGGTCGCGGTAGAGGCCGAGGCGCATGCCGGTGCCGAGGGCGGCGTCGGCGGCCTGCGCGAGCTGCCGGTCGGCGAGGTACTGCAGCCAGGCGTGGTAGCTCACGGCCTCGTGCTGCTCGGCCGCGAAAGCCCGCACGGCCTCCGTGCCGGCGCGGCGATAATCCTCCGGCCAGTCGCCGAGCCAGTGGGCGCCCAGGCCCGCGAAATGCGCCGACAGGGCCTCGAAGGTCGCGTGCGATTCGAGGTTCTCGCCCCCCGCCCGCCGGAACTCGGCGAAGCCGGCATCGGCGCCGGCGCGGGCCGGGGATTCCTCCCAGAGCGCCCGCAGCACCGGCGAGAGAACCTCCCAGACGCCCTGGTGATCGACGAGGGCGGCGTCCCGCAGCGCCTCGGTCCGCGCTCGCTCGGTGCTCAGCACCGCCTCGGCCCGCGAGCCCCTGAAGCCCGGCAGCGCGCCGGGCTCGATGAACAGGGTCTCGAGGAAGAGCCGCGAGGAGGGCGAGTAGGGCGAGATCTTGGTTCGGTCGCTCTCGAACAGGGCGTGGACCGGGCTTAATCCCAGGAACGAAGCCCCCCGCATGCCCGCATCGACGGCGGCGCGCCCCGCATCCGCGTAGGTGCCGATGCCGAGATTGTCCGGCGAGCGCAGGCCGTAGAGCTGCGCCGCCAGGCCCCAGTCGCGCGCGCCCTCATCCGCGTAGGGGCGCGGGCGCCAGCAGCGCTGCGGCGCGGCGATGACCCAGGATTCCGCGCGCCTGTCGCCCAGCGTCACCGTGAGATGGTGATAGCCCGGCGTCAGCGGCGGCAGCTCGATCGCGCCGCCCGGCCCGTCGAGGGCTGCCCGGCCCTCGCGCGCCTGCCCGCGCTCGTCCACGAGCCGCCAGGCGAGAATTCCGCCCTCGCCCCGCACGGGCACGCGGTGGCTGCGCCGCGCCTCGACGGGCAGGAGCGGCGGCACCAGCCCGCGGCGGAGCGCCTCGACCTTGCGCAGGCTCGCGGCGATCTCATCCTCGCTGCCGACCGCGAAGCCGAGGGCGTCGAGCAGGCCGCGCCGCGTCTCCAGCGAGGTCTCGACCCGCTGCCCGAAGGCATCCGTGTAACCGGCGGCGACGCCGACGAGGTCGGCGAGGTGTTCGAGGGTGCCGGTCACAGGGTCAGGTCCGTGCTCAAGGTCGGAAACGTGAAGGCCGTGGCCTCGTCAGTCGCGCGCGATAGGCCCGCTTTCCCGTGCGGGAGCGGGCCAGGGTCAGGGGGGCACGGCCTCGCGGCCAGGGCGCATACCTCACCCTGTCCCGCACGGCAGAGGTGAGCCGCGCCGCAGCGCGGGCCGTCGCAGGCAGCGGACGGTTTCACGCCCGGCCTCCCGCGAGGAACAGTCCCGTCCATCCCGGCAGGCGCCCGCTCCCATCCGGCGCGTTCGTCCAGAACGCCCGCCCGCCCATCGGATCGGCCGAGAACGGGTCCGGGCCGACATTGGCGACGAAGCGGTAGCTCCCGCCCTCGAAGCGCCAGGTGCAGTCGACGACGTCCGGCCTCGGCAGGGTCGCCGTCGCGCCGAGGTATCGGGACTTCGTCAGCGGCACGACGACGTCGCGGCGCAGCGCCAGGAGGCTCCGCGTATCCGCCAGGACCTCCCGGTGCGGCGAGCGCTCGCGCTCCGACCAGTCGAGCTTCGAGTCGCGGAACGTCCTCGCCTCGGTCGGGTCCGGGATCACCGAGGTGTCGTCGGCGAAGGCCGCGAAGCTCTTGAACTCGCGCCGCCGCCCCTCGCGAACCGCCCTGTTCAGATCCTCGTCCGGCGCGAAGTCGACGAAGAACAGGAACGGCGTCGAGGCCGACCATTCCTCGCCCATCCAGAGCATCGGGATTTGCGGCGCCAGGAGGAGCCCGGCACGGGCGAGCGCGAGCCTGTCCGGGTCGGCGATGTGACTCAAGCGCTCGCCGAGCGCCCGGTTTCCGACCTGGTCGTGGTTCTGCAGGAAGGTGACGAAGGCCGCGGGCGGCAGGTGCGCGGAGGGCTCGCCGCGGGGATGGTTGTCGAGCGTCCTGAAGGGCTCGCCCTGGTAGGCGAAGCCCTCCGACAGGCAGCGGGCGAGGTGTTCGACGGGGCGGTCGGCAAAGCTCTCGTAGTAGCCCGCATCCTCGCCCGTCAGCAGCACGTGCCAGCAATGATGCAGGTCGTCGGCCCATTGCGCGCTGTGCTGGCGGGGCGTCCCGGTCCCGTCGCGCTCCAGCCATCGGGCCTGGTTCGCCTCGTTCTCCAGGATGAGATGGATGCGCCGGCCCGGCAGGCGCTCCCGCACGGTCTCGCCCAGCTCGGCGAGGAAATGGCGTTCCGAATCGTCGAGGATCGCGTGCACGGCATCGAAGCGCAGGCCGTCGAAATGATACTCCTCCAGCCAGTAGAGGGCGTTCTGAAGGAAATACTGGCGCACGACGTGGCCGCTCTCGCGCCCGTCGAAGTTGATGCCCGCACCCCAGGGCGTCTGGTGGCGCTCGGTGAAGAAGGTCCCGGCGTAGGCGTGGAGATAGTTCCCGGCCGGGCCGAAATGGTTGTAGACGGCGTCGAGGAACACCATCAGGCCGAGCGAATGCGCCCGGTCGATGAGGCGCTTCAGGTCCTCGGGCCGGCCATAGGCGGCATCCGGCGCGTAGGGCAGCACGCCGTCGTAGCCCCAGTTGCGGCCGCCCTTGAAGTCGGCGATCGGCAGGAGCTCGATCGCCGTCACGCCGAGGTCGCGCAGATCCTCCAGCCGCCTCTCCAGGCCCGCATAGGTGCCCTCGGGCGTCGCGGTGCCGACATGCACCTCGTAGATCACAGCCTCCTCGAACGGGCGGCCCCGCCAGCCCTCGTCGCTCCAGGCATAGGCCCTCGGATCGATCACCTCGCTCAGTCCCGAGACGTCGTCCGGCTGGAAGCGGGAGGCGGGGTCCGGCACGACGAGGTCGCCGTCGATGCGGAAGCCGTAGCGGGAGGCCGCCTTCGCGCCGGGAACGGTTGCCTTGCGCCAGCCCTCCCCGGCCTCCGGAGCGGCGTGGTCGACACCGTCGACCACGAGGACGACGTCGCGGGCGGTCGGCGCCCAGAGTGCGAAGCGCACGCCTCCGTCGACGATCTCGCTGCCAAAGGCCATCGTATGGGCGCGCCGCATCAGGCCACCGTCCTCGTCCGTCGCACATGTGCTGGCGTGTCGGGCTCCGCCATCCTGAGAAGGCCGCCCGGATCGGTCTGGTTCCCCGCCCGGGAACTATGGCGCCGTGCCGCGACGGCAACCGGTCACGCTGCCGGCGCGCACCGAAATCGCCCTGCGCCCGCGGGCGCGAAATGCCCGGCGGGAGGCGGGCCGGGCGGCGGGAACGGCAGCCGGCTTCGGCGCCCGCCTCAACCCGGCAGGATCACGACCGCGAGGAGCGACGGCCGATCATCAGTTGGCTGCCGGATCGTCACCGCGCCCGGCATCCGCCGTTTCAGATTCCGCCCCCGAAGCCCGCCATCCCGCCATTCGCGGCGGTGAGGACGAGCACCGAGCGCGCCGGCAGGGCGATCCGCGCACCCGCGCGGTAGGCCGGCAGGCCGGGCGGAACCTCTCCCGTCGACTGGGCCGTGTCGAAGACGGGCCGCCACGGGCCGCCGACGACCGGGCTCAGGTGGAAATCGCAGGGCGCCTCCGCCGCGTTGACGAGCACGAGGAGGCGATCGCCTCCCGGCCCCTCGTTGCCGATCTGCATGCCGAAGGCCTGCCTGTCCGCATCCGCCCAGGCCTCGGAATCCATCTCCGCGCCGCAAGGCGAGAGCCAGTGCACGTCGCGCAGGCTCTCGTCTGGGTCGATGCGGGCGCCGTCGAGGAAGTCGCGCCGCCGCAGGGCCGGCTGCTCCCGGCGCAGCCGCGTCAGGCCTGCCACGAACGCGGTGAGGTCCGGATCGGGGTTAGAGGCCCAGTCCATCCAGCTCGTGGCGTTGTCCTGGCAATAGGCGTTGTTGTTGCCGCCCTGGGTGCGGCCGCGCTCGTCGCCCATCAGCAGCATCGGCACGCCCTGAGCGAGGAAGACCGTCGCCAGCATGTTGCGCACCTGTCGCGCACGCAGGCTCAGGATGCCGGGATCGTCCGTCTCGCCCTCGACCCCGTAGTTGCGGGAGACGTTGTGCCCGTGGCCGTCGCGGTTCTCCTCGCCGTTCGCCGCGTTGTGCTTCTCCTCGTAGGCGACCACGTCGGCCAGCGTGTAGCCGTCGTGGCTCGCCACGAAGTTGATGCTGGCGAGCGGCGAGCGGCCCGAGGGCGCGAAGATCTCGCGCGAGCCCGAGAGCCCCTGTGTCAGCTTCGCGAGCTGGCCCCGATCGCCCCGCCAGAATCCCCGCACGGTGTCCCGGAACTGGTCGTTCCACTCGCTCCAGCCGCGCGGGTAGCCGCCGAGCTGATAGCCCCCCATGCCGATGTCCCAGGGCTCGGCGATGAGCTTCACGCGGGCGAGCACCGGGTCCTGCGCCACCGCCTGGAAGAAGGCGGCGCGGGGCGAGAAATCGTGGGGCGCGCGGCCGAGCGACGAGGCGAGGTCGAAGCGGAAGCCCGCCACCCCGTAGGCGGTGACCCAGTGGCGGAGCGAGTCGAGCACGAGCTGCATGACGCGGGGATGGGCTGCGTCGAAGGTGTTGCCGCAGCCCGTGCAGTCGATCTCGCTGCGGGGATCGTCGGGATTGAGCTTGTAGTAGCTCGCGTTGTCGATCCCCCTGAAGGACAGGGTCGGGCCGGTATGGTCGGCCTCCGCCGTGTGGTTGTAGACGACGTCCAGGATGGTCTCGATCCCGGCCGCGCTCAGCTCGCGGATCGCGGCCTTGAGGCCGCCGATTCCGGCCTCGCCGAGATAGCGGGGATCGGGCGCGAAGTAGTTGAGCGGCGAGTAGCCCCAGAAATTGACGAGGCCGCGCTCGACGAGGAAGCGGTCGTCGGCGAAGGCCTGGATCGGCAGCAGCTCGAGGGCGGTGACGCCGAGTTTCCACAGGTGTTCGATGATGGACGGGTGGGCGAGCGCCGCGTAGGTGCCGCGCTCGGCCTCGGGCACGTCCGGGTGGGTCATCGTCAGCGCCTTGACATGAGCCTCGTAGATCACCGTCTCGGAGAGCGGGCGGCGGATGGGCTGCAGTGCGAGGTCCGGCACCTCGGGAGCCGTCACCACGCCCTTCGGCATGTGGAGGGCGCTGTCGCGCCGGTCGATCTGATCGGGACGCTGCAGGCCGCGCCGGTGGCCGTAGAGGGAATCGTGCCAGTGGATGCGGCCCGAGATCTCGCGCGCGTAAGGGTCGAGGACGAGCTTCGCGGCGTTGAAACGGTGGCCGCGGGCCGGGTCCCAGGGCCCGTGCACCCGGTAGCCGTAGCGCTGACCGGGCAGCACGCCGCGCAGATACCCGTGCCAGACGTCGTCGGTGCGGCAGGGCAGCCGGACGGTGCGGGTCTCGTGGCGCTCGTGCGGGTCGAACAAGCAGAGATCGACGGCGGTCGCGTGCTCGGAGAACAGCGCGAAATTGACGCCGCGGCCGTCGAAATGCGCGCCGAGCGGTGCCGACACGCCGTCGTCGACGCCGATCATGCGGGGGATCCCGGGCGGGGGGCGGGACGGCCGGGCGCTATTCCGCGGCGGCGGCGGCCGTCGGCGGCTCGCGTTCCACGGTGCGGAAGTTCTCCAACTCCGACAGGAAGTTGCGCGCCCACCAATCGACGTCCTCGCGGGTCATGCGCTCGACCATGGGCTTCCAGCGCTCCAGGCGCTCGCTGCGCGGCATGTAGAGCGCCGTGCGGATCGCCTCCGCGACCTCGAAGCGGTCGTAGGGGTTCACCTGGAGCGCCTCCGGCAATTGCCGTGCCGCGCCCGCGAACTTGGACAGCACCAGCACGCCGGGATCCTCCTCGCTCTGGGCGACGATGTACTCCTTGGCGACGAGGTTCATGCCGTCGCGCATCGGCGTGACGAGGCCGACCCGCGCCGCGCGATAGAGCCCGGCCAGGACCGCGCGCGGATAGGCCCGCGTGACGTACTGGATCGGGGTCCAGGCCGGCTCGCCGAGGGAGCCGTTGATCTCGCCGACCGTCTCGTTCACCTCGCGCGAGAGCTGCTCGTATTCCGGCACCTCGCTGCGGGATTTCGGGGTGATCTGGATGTAGACCACGTTGCCGCGCTGGTCGGGGTTCGAGGCGAAGAAGCGGTCGACCGCCTCCATGCGCTCGGGCACGCCCTTCGAGTAGTCGAGCCGGTCCACGCCGATCAGGAGCTTGCGGGTGCGCAGGCCCGCGATCGTGTCGCGCACGGTCTTGTTCGAGGCCGCCTTGTCGGCCGCTTCCCGGAAGCCCGCGACGTCGATGCCGATCGGGAAGGAGCGGATGCGGGTGCGGCGCCCGTCGACCATCAGCGAGCCGCCGCCGAGCGGGATCGCGCGCAGCGTATCGCAGAGGTTGCGGTGCAGGTTCTGCACGTCCGGATCGGTCTGCAGGCCGATCAGGTCGTAATCGGCGATGGCGCGCAGGAGGTCGCCGCTGGCCGGAAGCGTGTTGAAGACATCGGCCGCCGGCCAGGGAATGTGGTGGAAGTAGCCGATCGGGTTCGCGATGCCGAGGCCGCGCAGTTCGGACGCGAGCGGCAGCAGGTGGTAATCGTGCACCCAGATGATGTCGTCGGGCTCGATCAGCCTGGCGAGCTGGCGGGCGAAGATCCGGTTCACCCGGCAATAGCCCGCGTAGTCCGAGCGCGAGAAGGCGCCGAGCCCGAGCCGGTAATGCATGATCGGCCACAGCGCGCGGTTGGCGAAGCCCGCGTAGTATTCCCGGTGGTCCTGCGGCGAGAGGTCGACGACCGCGTACTGGACCCGGCCCCGATCGATCAGCGTCGGCTCGTCCGACGGCTCCTCGACCACGTTCCCGCTCCAGCCGAACCACAAACCCTCGTAGGCGGTGAAGGCTTCCTTGACGGCGACCGCCAGCCCGCCGGCCGCGACCGCCTTGCTGCCCTCCTCCGGTACTGCAACGCGGTTCGATACGATGACTAGGCGTGCCACGAAGCCGGCTCCGGTCCTCAGAGCGCGAGCGCAAGGGATCCCGCGCTCGACCAAACGTTTCCTCGGGTGAACGCGCGGAAGCCGAGCGCGATCCGTTGACCCTAGCCAAGCGCGATCACGCCTCCCGGGTCAAGATGCTGATATCATGGCGCTGCGAAGAAAGCCCGGCTCCGTTCCTTTTCCCGAGCCCGGCGTTTCGTCGCGACCGCACCGTTCCGTCCGGATGCGCCGTCCGGCGCCCCACCCGCTCAACCTTGGCCCATGCTGCGGTGCGTCACCTGAACGGGAACTGACGCGGCGCCCGGTTCGGGTCCGAAACCTCCGTTTTGCACAGGCCGGCGCGGCGCGGGTGCCCCGGCGGAACCGGCGGCGACCGGGACGGTTACTCAGCCGACATCAAGCCCATCACGATCGCGTTTTTCACGCGGTCGCAAGGAGTATGCTCATGGCCGCCAGCGAGTTCCCCAACCAGACCCCGGGCCACGGAGCGCCGGGTCATGGAACGCCGGGTCATGGTACAGCGGGGCACGCCGCCGGCACGGCGGGCGCGAACGAGCCGGCCGATTGGCGTGACCTGAAGGGAGACGTCGAGGACATCGCCGATGTCGCGGTCGAGCGCGGCCGCGGTCTGATGGACGCCGCCCGCGCCCAGGCCCAGGATTACGTGGAGCGCCGCAAGGGCGACGCCGCGCAGTCGGTCAACGACCTCGCCAAGACCCTGCGCGATTCGAGCCGGACCTTCGACGACCGCCCGAACATCAAGGCCTTCTTCGACAGCGCGGCGGATGGATTGGAGCAGCTCGGCTCCTCGATCGAGGCGCGCACCTTCACGGATTTCTACGAGGATGCCGAGGCCTTCGCCCGCCGGGCGCCCGTGGCGGTGGCGGTCGGCACCTTCGTGGCGGGGTTCATCGCGGCCCGGTTCATCAAGTCGTCAAGCCTGCCGCAGGACCGCGATCCCTTCGACAGCCGCCGCATGTGAGGGCGCCTCCGATGTCGAACGGTCCGCTTCCGCACACGCCGCCCAACGGGAATCCCGGCACTATCCAGAGCCTGATCGGCGATGCGCTCCGCGAGACGAACGAGCTCGCCCGCAAGGAGATCGCGCTGTTCCGAACCGAGATGGCGAGCAACGTGCGCTCGCTCTTCATCGGGCTCGCCTGCTTCGTCGGCGCCGCGGTCTTCGCGGTCGTGGCGCTTCTCGTCCTCGTGGACGCCCTCGTGAAATGGCTCGCCACCATCGTCGGCTCGGAATGGCTCTCGGCGCTCATCGTCGGCGGCGTGCTGCTCGTGCTGGCGGTCGGCATGGCGCTCTGGGGCCGCAGCGCCATGTCGCTTCAGACGCTGGCGCCGACCCGCACCACGCGCCAGGTCCGCCAGGACGCCCGCGCCCTGTCCGAGAGGGTCTCCTGATGACGTCGCTCAACGAGATGGAAAAGGACATCGAGGCGAGCCGCGCCCGCCTCGACCAGACGATCGACCAGATCCAGGACCGGCTCTCGGTGTCGAGCATCGTCGACGAGATGCTGGGTACGGCGCGCCGCACGCCGCTGAACGGCGTCTACGACGGCGCGCTCGAGGCGGTCCGCCGCAACCCGGTCCCGGTGATGATCATCGCGGCCGGCATCGGCTGGCTCCTGCACCGGATGTCGAACGACGCCGCCCGCGAGAACCGCCGGCGGCGGATGCAGCGCGCCGCCGAGCGCGTGCCCGTGCTGAACACGGGTGCGGCCCGGGTCTACGACCCGGATCAGCCAACCCGCCACCCGGCGCGCGACCTCGCGGAGGAGATGCAGGCCTGAGGAAGCCCCGCGGGGCGCCGGCCGCGGCCCCCGCGACGAGACGATCGAGGCCCGCACGGGTCGCCACGACCGATACAGGAGTCGCCCATGAGTGAACCTTCGAAGCCGCATGAGCCCGGCCGCACGCTCCCGAACGACATCGCGGCCTCGGCCGGCATGCCGAACGGGTCGGCAGAGCGCTCGCTCCACGCCGTGACCGGCAGCGCCGACCGGCCGCCGCCCGGCAACCTCGATCCGCACGCCAAGCCCCAGGATTTCAGCGCGCGCCCGGATCCGGCCGGCACCCGCGATCCGCTCGGGGCCGCCAGCCCCGACACGCACCTCAGGCCCCAGACCCACGGATCGAGCGTCGGCGACGCCTCGCGACGTGTCCAGGACGCCGCCTCGCAGGCCAAGGACGAGGCGGCCGGCTACGCCGCGCGTGCCCGGGACCAGGCCGCGAACGCCGCCGGCGCGGTGCAGGACCGCCTCAGGGACACCGCCCAGGACATGCGCGAGCGCGCCTCCGGCGTCTACGACGATGCCCGCGAGTGGGTCTCCGATATGCATCGCAGCCAGCGCCGCCGGGCCGAGGACGTGGCGAGCCGAGGCCGCGAGCAGCTGCATCAGGGCCGCACGGCGGTGGAGCAGTTCGTGGCCGAGAACCCGCTCCTCGTCGGCGTGGTCGGCGTGGCGGCGGGCCTGCTCCTCGGGGCGCTCCTGCCCCGCACCCGCCACGAGGACGCGAATCTCGGCCCCTACGCGGACGAGCTGCGCGACCAGGGCATGCGCTACGCCCGCGAGTTCACCCACCGGGGCCGCGAATTCGTCGAGAACGCCCTCGACCCCGACAACCTCAACGCCGCCCAGCGCCCCGGCACCCGCGGACCGGGCGAGGGGCCGGCCGGCGGCTACCAGGGCAGCGACCGCACCGCGCATCGGCTCTGAGCGGGCGGCACGCCCTCGCGGCAGGGGCGGCGCGCAGGCGCCGCCCCTTTTCCATGCGCGCGGATCGGCAATCGCCCCGCGCGTCTGGGCCGAATGCGCCGCTTCGACGTTGTTGCTCCATGACCGATGCCGCACCCGTCGACGCAGCGCCCCGCCTCGGATTCTGCTGCAAGTTCATCCCGGATGAGCCGCCCGGCACCCACAAGACCCTGAAGGCCGCCCGTGAGGCGGCGCTCGCCATGAACGTCACGAGCGTGACCATGGCGTATCTGCAGCGCCTCGCGCCGGCCGCGGCGCAGGCGAAGCTCGCCGAGACGGTGACCCACAATCTCGTGGCGCTCCGGCGCCAGGTCGAGTGGGTCGGCGCCCGCCCGCCGCTGGAGCGGCTCCTGCGCATGGCGAGCTCGATCCTGCCGGGATTCACGCACCCGTCGATCAAGCCCTTCTACGCGCAGCCCGACCTGCGCCGGGCGGTCGAGGCCGGCCTGGCCGAGACCGGCGCGCGGGCGCGCGCGCTCGGGGTGCGGCTGAGCCTGCATCCCGGCCCCTTCTGCATCCTCGCCTCCCGGAACCCGGCGGCTCTCCGGAACGGGATCGAGGAGCTCGATTACCACGCCGAGATCATGGACCTGATGGGCTACGGCACCGGCTGGCACCCGCAGGGCGCGCACATCAACATCCACGTGGGTGCCCGCGACCCCGGCGTGGCGGGCTGGCGCGAGACCCTGCCGCGCGTGTGCCGGGTCGCGCGCGACCTCGTGACGGTGGAGAACGACGAGAACGCCTTCGGCCTCGACGCCGTGCTGCAACTCGCCGACCTCGTGCCCGTCGTCCTCGACATCCACCACCACTGGGTCGAGAGCGGCGGCGCCTACATCGAGCCGGACGATCCCCGCATCGCGCGCATCCGCGCCTCCTGGCGCGGCGTGCGCCCGGTCGCCCATGTCAGCGTCTCGCGCGAGGCGCTCCTGCCCGACCACGACCCGGACGCGCTGCCGGACTTCGCGGCTTTGCGCGCGGCCGGCCATTCCTGGCGCGACCTCGCGGCCCATTCCGACCTGATGTGGAACCGCGCCCTCAACGCGCTCGTGGGCCGCCACCTCGCCTGGGCGGATTTCGAGATCGAGGCGAAGGCGAAGAACCTCGCTTCGGTGGGCCTCGCCGCACAGATCGGGGCGGGACGGCTCGCGCCGCAGCTCGCCGCCGAGTAAGCCCCCCGCCGTCTCGACGGCCCTCGCCCGAGCCGTTAACGCAGGTCCCATGAAGACAGCCGATTGCGACATCCTGATCGTGCCGGGGCTCGCCGGGTCCGAGGAGGAGCACTGGCAGGCCCGCTGGGCGAGCCGCCTCGCCACCGCGCGGATCGTCGAGCAGGACGATTGGCACGAGCCCGAGCCGGTGGCCTGGAGCGGGCGCATCGCCGGGGCGGTCCGCGCCGCGACCCGCCCCGTCATCCTGATCGCGCACAGCCTCGGCGTGGTGGCGAGCGTGCGCGCCGTGCCGTCCCTGCCGGACGGCATCGTGCGCGGCGCGCTCCTGGTCGCCTTGCCGGACGTCGAGGAGGCTCCGAACCTGCCCGACAGCGTGCGTGCCTTCGCGCCGCTGCCGCGCGAGCCCCTGCCCTTCCCCTCGCTCCTCGTGGCGAGCCGCACCGACCCGTACTGCTCGTATGAGCGGGCCGACGACTTCGCCCATGCCTGGGGCTCGCTCCTCGTCGATGCGGGCGAAGCCGGCCACATCAACGTCGCGAGCGGGCACGGACCCTGGCCGGAGGGCCTGATGCGCCTCGCGGGCTTCCTGAAGAACCTGTGAGAGGCGCTGCCTGCCCGTCCCCGCGAGGGGAAGCAGGGCCGCGCCGTTAACCCTCCGTTTACCCTGAAGGCGCTGGATGGACCCGGATCAGGGCGGCAGCGCCCCAGGGAGACGGTTCGTGACGAGAAAAGAGCTTCTGACCAGACTCGAGGCGGTGCAGGCGGCTCTCGGTCCCCGCGCCAGCACGTCGTTCAACAGCTCGATCTTCAACGATGCGGCGCTCCTCAAGCGGATCGAGGTGTTCGAGGCGCAGCTCAGCGAGGCCGACAAGCCGAAGCCCGCCGAGTATACCGGCAACATGTTCAGCCGCATCGCCAACCGCCGCAGCGCGGCGCCGGCGCCAGGCCGCAAGGCCGCGTCGGGCGAGTAGGCCCGGGCGCCGTCATCCCCCCTCGGCCTCGGCCGGGCGCAGCAACTCCCCGGCGACGTCGGCGAGGCGCGGCGGCGCCTCGCGGGTGAAGGGCAGCGGCCGGCACACGGCGAGCGCGGCGAGGCCGAAGCGGGCCGTCATCAGGCCGTTGAGCACGCCCTCGCCGAGCTTCGCCGAAACGCGGGCGGCGATGCCGAGGCCGAGCACCTGCTGCATCATGCTCTCGCCGACCGCCATGCCGCCCGTCACCGTGAGATGGGCGAAGGCCGCGCGCGCGAGCCGCAGGAAGCCGAGGAACCCGGGCCGCCCGCCGTAGATCTGCGCGATCCGGCGCAGGAGCCGCACCGCCGAGAACACTACGAAGGCGACGTCGACGATCGCGCGCGGGCTCAGCGCCGTGACCGCCGAGACCTGCTTGGCCGCCGTCGCGATGGCGTTGCGCGCCTGCCGGTCGAGAGGGGCGAGCAGCTCGTGCTCGGCGAGCCCGATGCGGTCCTCGACGTCGAGGATCGCGTCGCCGAGCGCGTCGAGGCGCTTTCGGCCCTCCGCCAGGGCTGCGCGGTCGGCGTAGAAGGCCGCGAGGTCGCGCACGACGCCCTGCGCCCCCGTGTGGTCGCGGGTCGCGATCGCGGCGATCGCGGCCTCGCGCAGCCGCTCGATCCGGCGCTCGCGCCAGAGGCCGCCGAGCTCCCGCGCCACGATCGCCAGGAAGGCGATGCCGGCCAGCACCAGGAGCGCCAAGGCCACCCAGCCGAGCGCGGGCGCGGCCTGGAACAGGTCCGCGATCAGCCGCTCGACCGAGAGCCCGACCCCGAGGCTGACGAGACCGCCGAGCGCCGCGAGGAGCAGGGAGGCCCAGGGCGCGCGGCGGCGCCCCGCCACTGGCACCGGCGTTCCGTCGGCCGCCTCGACGATCTCGAACGGCTCCTCGACGATCCGCACTCCGCCCGGGTCGGGGGACGCCGCCACGCCCTCGTTCGGCGCGACGGGTTCCGACGGCGGGATGCGGAAGGCGCGCGGGCGCTGCGAGGAACTCATGCGCATGTCCTCATGGCAAGGGGATGATCGATCCTGGCGCGGGTCCGCCCGCCCGCTCGGGAGAGGCGGCTCGGCGCGGGATCTCTGCGCGGCCCGGCCGGGCCGCCGCTCGCGAGTGCCTTCCTCACGCGAGCCGGTCCCCGACCAGGAACTGCATCGCCCGGTCGAGCCGGATCTGCGGCAGGTGACCGGGCCGGCCGAGGGCGTCGGGCCGGACGAGCGGCGGCCGGAAGCGCGGGAAGCGCAGAGAGCCGGGCTCGACCGCGCCCTCCAGCACCGCTTCCGGGCGGGACGGCAGCTCGCCCGGAAAGACGGCGGCCTCGCTCGTCCCGTCGAAGACCTCGTCGCCGACGACCTCCCCGGCCTCCGGAGTGCCCGTGACGGCCCGGTAGCTCGCCTCGCGCTCGTGCACGGTGGTCTCGCGGGTCGCCCGCACGGAGGCCAGCGCCACGGTGCCGACCCGCGCGCCGGCGGCCTCGGTCCGACGCATCGCCCGCGACACCAGGAGGCGCAGCAGCGCCTCGAGCCGGTCGTGGCTCGTCTGGTGCAGGTGATCGGCCTTGGTGGCCGCGAACAGGATGCGGTCGGCCCGCGGCGCGAACAGGCGCGACAGGAGGGTGTTGCGCCCGATATTCAGGCTGAGCAGCACGGAATCGAGCGCTTCCTCGAGTTCCGCCAGGGCCGCCGGGCCGGCATCGACCGCCGCCAGCACGTCGACGAGCACGATCTGCCGGTCGACCCGCTGGAAATGGTCGCGGAAGAAGGGCTCGACCACCTTGGCCTTGTAGGCCTCGAAGCGGCGCTCCATCAGCCCCGCGAGGCTTCCGGGCGCGGGCGTCTCCGGCAGGCCGTCGAGGGGCGCGAAGGTGAGCGCCGGCGAGCCGGCGAGGTCGCCGGGCATCAGGAAGCGCCCCGGCGGCGTGGTGGCCACGGATTCCGGCCCCGAGCGGAGCGCCGCCAGGTAAGCCTTGAAGGCGTCGCTCGCGCGCTCGGCGAGAGGCTCGTCGAGCGGCGCCGTCGGGTCGAGCGTGCCGAGCATCGCGAGCCAGGGCGCGGCCATCGCGGCCCGCCCGGCGCGGCGGGTGCCCGCGATCGTGGTGCGCGACCAAGCGCTGTAGCTCTGCCCGATCAGCGCGAGGTCGAGGAGCCACTCGCCCGGATAATCGACCACGTCGAGCATCAGCGTGGCCGGCCCCGAGCGCCAGCCGGCGGCGCGCTCGTACTCGATCGCGAGCCGGAACTGGCTGATCCGGTCGGTGGAGCGCGGCCAGCGCCGCGCCTCGGTGAACGCCGCGAAATGCTCCTCGAAGGGAAAGCGCGGCACGTCGTCGTCGGGCTGCGGCACGAGGCGGGCGCGGCGCAGGCGCCCCTCCTGCGCGGGGGCGAAGGCCGGCAGGGCATGGGTCTCGACGAGATGGTGGATCAGCGCCGTCGTGAAGACCGTCTTGCCCGAGCGCGCGAGGCCGGTGACGCCGAGGCGCAGCGTCGGCTGGATCAGGAGGTCGCTCGAGGCCTCGGCGAAGGCCCGGACGGCGAGGCCGGCGCGCGCGGCGAAACTGTTCATTGGGGGCAAGGCAGGCTCGGCCGGAACGACAGGGGCCGCGTTGAGGTGGCGCGCGGGAGAGGCGGCTGCAAGGTTCGCCGGTTCAGGGCGCGGCCTCGGCGGTCGTCGCCGTCCGCGCGTGGCCCTCGGCAAGCCGCCGGATCGCCGCCTCGACGAGGTCGGGGCCGGCCCGCAGAGTGCCGAGCTCGACCCCCGACATGGAGAGCATCACCGCGGCGAGGTTCGGCAGCGGGCGGCCGTCCGCGTCGAACAGCCTGAGGTCGTCGCCGGACCGGAGGCCGACGCTCGCCGCGATCCGGCCCGCGTAGTTGGCGATGCGGACCTCGTCGCCGGCGCAGAGCGGCGGCGGCAGGCGCAGGTCGAGGAGCGGCAGGCCGGCCGCGATCGGGGGCAGCGCGGCGGATTCGGCCACCAGCCGGTCGGGCGACAGGCTGGGGCGCGCGAGGAGGGCGGCGGGATCATCGGCGCCGCGGGGCCGGGCGGCGGCTTGCGCCGGGAGCGTCCGCGCAGGCTCGGGCGCCGTCACTCCGGAGGCGATGTCGGCCACGGGTCGCAGGGATGGCAGCCTCGCGCGCGCCGCGTGCCGGCCGGGATGGCCGGCCATGCGGGCGAGCGGCGACCAGGGCTGGACGCGCAGGTCCGGCCGCGGACCGCGCGTGATGGCGGCCGGCCGGCGCGGCGCACCGCCGCGCGCGTGACGGGCGAGGAAGCGGGCCCGCAGGGTCCGGCCGAGCCCGTGCGGCGCCAGCGCCGCCGAGACGGCCGGGGCGCGGATCGCCGGCGAGCGCGCCGGCGCGGCGGGGGCGGCCAGGCCGCAGGAGGCCGGTGCCCAGCGACGCACGATCGCGAGCGCCGTGCGCCGGCCGTACTCCCTGTAGTAGCGCCGCAGCAGGCTTGCGGCCGCGTCCGCCCCGTCGGCCGCGGTGGCGAAGCCCGTATGTCCCTCCGCGTCGCCGCCGATCTCGCCGGGCCAGCGGGCCTGCTTGATGCACCAGTAATTGTTGAGCTTGACGCAGCGGGCCACGAAGGCGGGATCGGTCGTCGAGAGCCGCGCCACCAGCGCGAGCGAGGACGGCCGCAGGGCAGCCCCCGCCTCTTCCCGCCAATTCGTGACGGCGCGCGCCTCCGGCGCGAAGCGCGGCGTCGCGGGCGGCACGCGCGGCGCGGCGAGCGCCGCTTCGAGACGGAGGACCTGCGCGCGCGCGGCCTCCAGGCCGGCATCGACCCGCGGCAGGAGCGTCGTCAGGGCAAGGAGCGCGGCGAAGAGCACGGGTGGCCGATCGGCAAAGCTTGTCGGGTCTCAGGCAACGGCCCGGGCCGCGGTTCGGTTCAATCGGGGAGTGATACCGGATCCGCGTGATCCCTTCGGTGTGGGTGAGGGCTCCCACCCGCGACCTCATCCTGAGACACCGCGTCAGCGGCCTCGAAGGAGGGCTCCAGCGGCCCCTGCGCTTCCTGGAGGCCTCCTTCGAGGCCGACGCTCCGCTGCGGCTCCTCAGGATGAGGTCGAGGGAAGGACGGCAAGCGTCGAGCCGAAGGGATCGAACGGATCAACGGGCCGGACCGGGCACGGGCTTGGGCATCCCCGCCTAGCCCCGTGCACCGGCGCCGCCGATATCGACCCCGTTTGGGGGGGCGCGAGGCCGCCCAGGGGTCGGCGCGGGTGCCAAAGCGCAGCGCGTGAAGCGGCAAGCCCGCGCCGAAGGCGCTTGTCCGGCGGAGGCCGGTCCGGTTCAGGGGGATGTCTCGCGGCGCAGCTCGTGGCGGGCCTGCTCCAGGTATTCCGCGCGCTCCTCCTCCGACAGCGGCAGAACCGCGGTGCCGCGGATCTCGACGTCCTCGGCCTCCGCCCTGTCCCAGACCCGGTCGCCGTGGCCCTTGATCGCGAAGTTGCGCTTGGCCCGCGCGAGCACCAGCATCGCGTCCGGTTCGGTCATCTGGCGATCCTCCCGATCGGCTCGTCCGAGGTGGGCGCCCGCAACGCAGGGACCGTGCCGGCTGCGCCGCCGCGGAAGGCCCGCGCCCTCAGGGATTGAGGATCCGCAGCGCCTCGGCGTGCAGGCGCGGGTCGCCGGCCGCGACGATGCGGCCGCCGCCCGTCGCCGGGCCGCCATTCCAGGCCGTGACGCGACCGCCCGCCCCCTCGACGATCGGGATCAGGGCCACGATGTCGTAGGGCTTCAGCCCGGCCTCGACCACGAGGTCGATCTGCCCGGCGGCGAGCATGCAGTAGGCGTAGCAATCGGCGCCGTAGCGCGCCATCCGCACGCCCGCCTGCAGCGCGGTGAACCGCTCCATCTCGGCGCCGGCCTCGAACAGGCGCGGGTCGGTGGTGGCCAGGATCGCCTCCGAGAGGCTCTCGCAGCGGCGGGTACGCAGGGTGCGCTCGCCGCGGGCGTTGCGGAGCCTGGCGCTCGCCCCGTCGCCGAAGAAGCGCTCGCCCAGGAAGGGCTGGTGCATCATGCCGCGCACCGCCGCGCCGCCGTGCGTCAGCCCGATCAGGGTGCCCCAGGTGGGCAGGCCCGCGATGAAGGCGCGGGTGCCGTCGATCGGGTCGAGCACCCAGACGCACTCGGCATCGAGCCGCTCCGAGCCGAACTCCTCCCCCAGGATGCCGTGCGTCGGGAAGGTCTGGCGTATCATGTTGCGCATGACCACCTCGGCCGCCCGGTCGGCCTCGGTGACGGGATCGAAGGCCGCCCCACCCCGCGCCTTGTCGTCGAGGCCGAAATGCGCGCGGAAGAAGGGCAGGATCGCTTGGCCCGACTGGCTGGCGAGTTCGTCCATGAACCGCGCGAGATCGACGACGCTCATCGGCAGATACCCTTCATCGCTTGCGCCGGGGCCGGACGGGGACCTGACGAAGCGGGGTTGCGGGCGCGGCGTCAAGCCCTCCCGGGAACGGCATCAGCCCGGTTGGGCGAGCGACCGCTCGCCGGCCGAGAGCGGGGCCGCGTCGTCGCGGGCCATGGCAAGCACCGCCTCCACGGCGGACCGCAGGGAGACGACGTGGGTGTCCGCGCCCAGCGCCGCCTGCTGGGCGGCGTCGCCCAGGATCTCGTCGTCGGCCCGCCACAGGCCGACCGCGATCGGCAGCCGCGGCATGCGCTTCTTGAGGCGCGCGACGAGGCGGCGCAGATGGGTGGGCTCGCCGCTGATGGCGAGCGAGATGATGCACACCATCCGGGCCGGGCCCGGCTCGAAGGCCTCGACGTTCGCGCGGGCGACCTCCGAGAAGGCCACCACGCGCGTGCCGATGCCGCGCCTGGCCAGGAGCTGCGCCAGGATCCGGGCCGCCGCGCCGTCGACGAAGCCGCGCCCGGCGATGCAGAGCACCGCGCCCTCGCGGCCCCAGGGCTCGGGCATCGCCTCGGGGGGCGGCGCGTCGGGAACGATCGGCTCGCGCCCGCAGGCGGGCTCGCCGCCCGACCCGCCGGTGACGAGGCGGCGGGCGGCGGAGGCGCCGGGTTCCGGCGTCTCGTCGGCCCGCTCGGCGAGCTCGTCGATCAGCCCCGCCAGCGACGCCCGGATGTCGTTCTTCTGCTCCGGCGTCAGCACGCCACGGGCGGCGTCGCGGGCGGCGAGCTCCAGCCCCTTCATCACGACCTCGTCGTAATAGGCCGAGAGCGAGCATTCCTGCAGGATGAGGTCGGCATGCTCCTGCACCTCCTCGGGATCGTCGGCCAGGATGCGCTGGTAGAAGTTCTCGACCGGCGTCAGGGCCGGGCGGTCGCCGAACAGCACGTCGAGGAACTCGAGCCGGTCCACGTGGCGGCCGAGCACGACGAGGCAGACCGTGAGCGGGGTCGAGAGCAGGAGGCCGACCGGCCCCCACAGCCAGGTCCAGAACAGCGCCGAGACCAGCACCGCGAAGGGCGAGAGCCCCGTCGAGTGCCCGTAGAGCATCGGCTCGACGATCTGGCCGGTCAGGGGCTCGAGGACGAGGAACAGGATCGCGGTGGCGATCACGGTGCTCCAGCCCGGGTCGACGGCGGCCGCGAGCGCGAGCGGGAACAGGGCCGACAGGAAGGCGCCGGCATAGGGTACGAAGCGCATCAGCGCCGAGAAGATGCCCCACAGGACCGGGTTCGGCACGCCGATCAGGTAGAGCCCGATCCCGGTGAAGAGGCCGAAGGCGGCGTTGAGGGCGAGCTGCATCACGAAGTAGCGGCTGAGCCGGCGCGCCGCGTCGTCCATGGCCACCGTGGTCCGGTGCAGGTCGCTCGATCCAGCGAGCCGGATCATACGGTCGCGCAGGTCCTCCCGCTGCATCAGGATGAAGAGCAGGACCACGAAGACGATGCCCGTCGTGGCGAGCGGCTGCAGGGTCGGCGAGAGCAGCGCGCTCGCGGTCTCGATGGGACCGGGCTGGCGCTCCTTCACCTCGACGAGGACGGGCTGGCGCTCGGGGCCGGCGGCGGACGGCGCCGGCTTGTCCGCCGCCTCGCCGCCATTGCCCGCCTGATGGATCGCCCGCCCGATATTGGCGACGTAGTCGGTGACCTGCCCGAGCCCGCTCCGGCGCAGGCCCTCGACCTTGCGCTCGATCGTGCCGCGGTAGCGGGGCACGTCGCGGGCGAGGTCCGCCACCTGGACGCCGATCAGGGTGGCGAGCGCCGCCACGATGCCGAGCGTCAGCACGACCGAGATCCCCACCGCGACGATGCGCCCGAGATTGAGCCGCCGAAGCAGGTCGACGAGCGGCCCGAGCACGAAGGAGAGCAGCACCGCGATCGCGATCGGGATGAACATCTCGCGCCCGAAATACAGGATCGCGATGATGACGGCCCCGACCGTGATCGGCGAGGTCAGCGCGGCCTTCGGCGTCTCGGCGGCGGTGATGCGGGTCGGGCGCGGAGGCGCGAGGGGAGTCGCGGGACTCGTGTTGGTGGCCATGCCGATCCCGTACTGAACGCGACGCGTGCGCTGCACCGCCGGCAGGCGGGCATCGCCGCGTGAGGAACGGCGGGGCGTGGCAAACGATCCCTGGTCGGCGCGGCGATTGTAACGGGAACGTGAGCGGCCTCAGACCACCACCGGCATCGCCGCCTGCCCGCCCGTGCCGAAGACCCGCTGGTAGCGGGCGATCTCGGCGGCGGGGCCGATCGCCTTGGTCGGGTTGTCGGAGATCTTCACGGCCGGGCGCCCGTTCGCCTCGACCACCTTGCAGACGATCGAGATCGGGTCGAGGCCACCGCCCGGAACGAGGCCGCGGAAGTCGTTGGTGAGCAGGGTGCCCCAGCCGAAGCCGATGCGCATGCGCCCGTGGAAATGGGCGTGGATGTGCTCGATCGTGTCGATGTCGAGCCCGTCGGAGAAGATCGCGAGCTTGCTCGCGGGGTCGCTGCCGCGGGCGCGCCACCATGCCAGCGCCTCCTCGCCGCCCGCGACCGGCTCCTTCGAGTCGATGCGCATGCCGGTCCACCCGGTCATCCAGGCCGGCGCGTTCGCGAGGAACCCGGTGGTGCCGTAGGTGTCGGGCAGGATGACGAGGAGGTTGCCCGCATAGTCCTTCTGCCAGTCGCGCAGCACCTCGTAGGGCGCCTGCGCGAGGGCGGCGTCGTCCTCCGCCAGCGCCGCGTAGACCATGGGCAACTCGTGCGCGTTCGTGCCGACCGCCTCAACCTCGCGGCGCAGGGCGATCAGGCAGTTCGAGGTGCCGAGGAAGCGGGCGCCGAGGCCCGCGATCATCGCCTCCACGCACCAGTCCTGCCAGAGGAAGCCGTGGCGCCGCCGCGTGCCGAAATCCGCGATCGACAGGTCGGGCAGCCGCTTCAGCCGCTCGATCTTCCCCCAGACCCGCGTCATGGCGCGCGCGTAGAGCACCTGCAACTCGAACTTGCCGAGGCCGCGCAGCACGCCGCGCGAGCGCAGCTCGTTGAGGATCGCGAGCGCCGGCACCTCCCACATGGTCGTCTCGAGCCAGGGGCCGTGGAAGGTGAGCACGTACTGGCCGTCGCGCGCCTCCAGCTCGTATTCGGGCAGCCGGAAGCCCTCCAGCCACTCCATGAACTCGGCCGAGAACATCTGGCGGGTGCCGTAGAAGGTGTTGCCGCGCAGCCAGGTGGACTCGCCGCGGGTGAGGCGCAGCGAGCGGGCGTGGTCGAGCTGCTCGCGCAGCTCGCCCGCATCGACGAAATCCGCGAGCCGCACGCTCCGCGAGCGGTTCTGGATGCCGAAGGTGACGCGGGTGTCGCGGTGGCGGCGCAGGATCGTCTGCGCCATCAGCAGCTTGTAGAAGTCGGTGTCGAGCAGCGACCGGACGATCGGATCGATCTTCCAGGTGTGATTGTACACCCGTGTGGCGAGATCGATCATGTCGGTCCGGGGCCAGTCCATTGCCAAGGCTGCCTCCGAGTGGCCCCGGGCGAGGCCCGAAGTCAATCGCGGCCGGCATCACGACGGAGGCGGCGCGCCCCTGCCGGAGCGCCCCGCCTCGGGTCCCGGTTCGCCGGTCGGATCAGGCGAGATCGACCTTCCTGGCCTCGGTCTTCGGGCTCTCGCCGGTCACGGCGGCCTTCACGTAGCCGTAGAGGTGCAGCATCGTGGCGTTCGGGCTGTCCCAGTACTCGCCCTTCTCGGGATGCACGCGGATCAGGGCGACCTCCGGGTCGTCCTTGCCGTTGGGAAACCAGGTCTTCAGGCTCTCGTTCCACTTGCCGTCGACGGTCGCCTGATCGGTGACGATCTCGGCCTTGCCGGCGACCGAGACGTAGGTCTGCGACTTGGGGTCCGCGTAGGCCAGGTTCACCTGGTTGTCCTTCGAGATCTCGGAGGTCTTGGGCGAGTGGAGCCTGGTGAAGAACCACAGGTCTCCGACTTCGTCCGCGTCCTGACTCCACATCGGGCGGCTGTAGAGCTTCCCGTCGGGGTCGGCGGTGGTCATCATCGCGACCTTGATGTCCTTGATGAGCTCGAACAGCTTCTTCGCGCCCTCGTGGTCGCGGTGGTTGCCCTGATGCATGAGATCACTCTCTCCAAACTGACGGGTCGGGCGGCGTCTGGCCCGGGCGCGGGCTGCGCCCGTCGGGGCCGGGCGCCCGAAGATCGTGTCGACAACGGGCAAAGGCCGGCTTTGTTTCGGCGCCGCCCGGACGGCCTGCGCACTGGCGTTTCGCGCCAAGGCGCGTACATGGAAGGCGCGTACATGGACGACGCGCAGATGGAAGACGCGCACGGGGACGGTGCGCAGGCGGCCGGCGGGCCCGGCCCGCGGATCAGGAGCGTATCTTGGCGATCACCCGCGACGACGTGCTGAAGGCGCTCGCGAGCGTCACGGTCGATGCCGGCGGCACCACCCTGCCGGGCTCGGGCCGCCTCTCGCAGGTCGTGGTCGACCCGACGAACCGCGTGATGTTCTCGATCCTGGTCGACCCGAGCGAGGCCGAGCGCTTCGAGCCGGTGCGCCGGACGGCGGAGGGCGCGGTTCTGGCGATCCCCGGCGTCTCGGGCGTCTTCGCGAGCCTGACCTCGGAGCGCGGCCCGAACCGCCCGGCGCAGGCCGCGCCGCCGCGCCCGGCCGCGCCGCCGCCGCGGGGCGCCCCCCCCGGGCCCGGCCCGGCGCTGCCGGGCGTGCGCCACATCGTGGCGGTGGCCTCGGGCAAGGGCGGCGTCGGCAAGTCGACCACCGCCTGCAACCTCGCGCTGGCGCTGCAGGCGCAGGGTCTCAAGGTCGGCCTCCTCGACGCCGACATCTACGGTCCGTCGGTGCCCAAGCTCTTCGGCCTCTCGGGCAAGCCGCGCGTCATCGAGGGGCGGACGCTGGAGCCGATGCAGGGCTACGGCCTGAAGGTCATGTCGATCGGCTTCCTGATCGAGCCCGAATCCGCGATGATCTGGCGCGGCCCGATGGTGCAGTCGGCCATCACCCAGATGCTGCGCGAGGTGGCCTGGGGCGAGCTCGACGTGCTCCTCGTCGACATGCCGCCGGGCACCGGCGACGCGCAGCTCACCATGGCGCAGGCGACGCCGCTCTCGGGCGCCGTCATCGTCTCGACGCCGCAGGACCTCGCGCTGATCGACGCGCGGCGCGGCGTGACCATGTTCCGGAAGGTCGCGGTGCCGATCCTCGGCGTCATCGAGAACATGGCGACCTTCGTCTGCCCGCATTGCGGGCAGGCCTCGCACATCTTCGGCCACGGCGGCGCGCGCCAGGAGGCCGAGCGCCTCGGCGTGCCCTTTCTCGGCGAGGTGCCCCTCACCATGACGATCCGCGAGACCTCGGATGCCGGCCGGCCGGTGGTGGCGACCGATCCGGACGGGCCGCAGGCGAAGGTCTACCGCGAGATCGCGGGCCGGCTCTGGGGCAACCTCTCGGGGGCGCCGGCGGCCCGCGTCGCGCCGAGGATCGTGATCGAGTAGCGGAAGGAGCGGCGTGTCCGTGCCGACGCTCGGCGTCATCCTGGCGGGCGGCCTGTCCCGGCGCATGGGCGGGGGCGACAAGCCGCTGCGGGTGCTGGCCGGCCGGACCCTGCTCGAGCGGGTCGTCGAGCGCTTCGCCCCGCAATGCCCGGCCGGGCTGATTCTCAATGCCAACGGTGACCCGGGCCGGTTCGGGGATTTTCCCGGCGCCATCGTGCCGGACGGGATTGCCGGAAATCCGGGCCCGCTCGCGGGCATCCTCGCCGCGCTCGAGCACGCGCGGGCGCATCACCCGGAGGTGGTCGATGTCGCGAGCGTGACGGGCGACGCGCCCTTCCTGCCGGACGACCTCGTGGCGCGGCTCGCCGCCGCCCGGCGCGCGAGCGGCGCGCCGATCGCGGTGGCGGCTTCGGGCGGGCGCCAGCATTTCACGGTGGCGCTCTGGGCGGTCTCGCTGCGGGACGATCTCCGCGTGACCCTGATCGAGCGCGACGAGCGGCGCGTCGGCGCCTATCTCGGCCGCCACGGGGCGGTGCCGGTGGACTGGCCGATCGAGCCGGTCGACCCCTTCCTCAACATCAACACGCCGGAGGATCTCGACCTCGCCACGGCCGTTCTCTCTCGGATCGCGGACGGATAGAGGGCCTTTCCTCCGGCCCGGACGGCGCTGCCGCGTCGTGGTCGGAATCCCCCCGGGATCGGCTCTCGCGAAGCCCGGGAGGAAGTGCGGCGCGTGCGCGTCCCTCAGGCCGTCGCGACGGTGGCCTTCACGATCCGGTCGGGATCGCGCACGGGCTCGCCGCGCTTGATCGTGTCGACGACCTCCATGCCCTCCACGACCTTGCCCCAGACCGTGTACTGCTTGTCGAGGAAGCGGGCATCACCGAAGCAGATGAAGAACTGCGAGTTCGCCGAGTGCGGGAAGTTCGTGCGGGCCATCGAGCAGGTGCCACGCACGTGCGGCTCGCTGTTGAACTCGGCGTTGAGATCCGGCAGGTCCGATCCGCCCGAACCCGTGCCGGTCGGGTCTCCGGTCTGGGCCATGAAGCCGTCGATGACGCGGTGGAACGGCACGCCGTCGTAGAAGCCCTGCGACGCCAGGGTCTTGATGCGCTCGACATGGTTCGGCGCGAGGTCGGGGCGCAGCGCGATCACGACGCGGCCCTTGGTGGTCTCCAGGACGATGGTCTCGTTGTCGGCCATATTCGAACTCCTCTACCGGTCTGATCCCCGATCGATGAAGCGCAGCGCCAGGGGGCGCCCCGCGATGGCCCGCCCGAGGGCAGGCGTGACGTGAGCCGGCACGCAGCGCCGGATCGAGCCGAGCGTGGCTCCGACCAGCGCGGCACGGCTGCCGGCATTGAGCGTCCCCGCAGCGAAGGTGATGCGGGGCGTCCCGATGAGCGTTCCGTCGCGGCGCAGCGCGAAGCGCGCCGTGATCTGCCAATTCCGCGCCCCCTCGAGCCCCGGCGGGACCCGCCAGCAGGCGGCGAGGACCGGGAAGAGAGCCGGCAAGGTGTCGGCCGGCCCGGTCGGCGGCTCGGCGAGCGGCACCGCCACCGTGCCCTGCAGCGTCTCCGGCAGGCCGAGCGGCGGCTCCAGCGGCTCCAGGAACTGCGCCGCCCCGGGCCACGGGACCGCCGCCAGCGATGCGGCGAGGAGCGCGAGGCGCTGCCGCGCGCCCATGGCGGCCCCGGCGACCCGGATCCTACTTCGCCTTCGCGGCCATCTGCATCTTGACGATCTTGTCCGGGTTCTGCACGGCGCCGCCCGGCGCCCCCGGTGCCGCCTTCTTGATCTTGTCGACGACGTCCATCCCGCTCGTGACGGTGCCCACCACCGTATACTGCCCGTTCAGGAAGGACGCGTCCCCGAGGCAGATGAAGAACTGGGAATTGGCCGAGTTCGGGTCGGAGGAGCGGGCCATGCCGACGGTGCCGCGCTTGAACGGCGCGGCGGTGAACTCGGCCGGGATGTTGGGCAGGCTGGACCCCCCAGTGCCGTTGCCGTTCGGGTCGCCGGTCTGGGCCATGAAGCCGTCCATCACCCGGTGGAACTTGAGGCCGTTGTAGAAGCCCTGGTTGATCAGGGTCTTGAGCTGCTGGGCGTGCTTCGGTGCGATCTCGGGGCGCAGCTCGATCGTGACGCGGCCGTCCTTCGTGTCGAGGTAGACGGTGTTGTCGTCGGCGGCGCGGGCCGCGGACCCGAGGCCGAGCGCGGCGGTGAGCGCGAGCGCGAGGACGGCGTTCCGGCGATTCATCGGCTGGTCTTCTCCTTGTGCAATGGACTGTCAGGCCTGGGCGAAGCGGGCCGCGAGCCGCTCGGCCACGGACCGGGGCACGAACGGCGCCACGTCGCCTCCCATGGCGGCGATCTGGCGCACGAGCGTCGCGGTGATCGGCCGGACCTGGATCGAGGCCGGCAGGAACACGGTCTGCACCTCGGGCGCCATCGCGGCGTTCATGCCGGCGAGCTGCATCTCGTAATCGAGGTCGGTGCCGTCGCGCAGGCCCCGGATGAACAGGGTCGCGCCGAAGCGGCGCGCCGCGCTCACCGCGAGGTCGTCGAAGGTCGCGATCTCGAGCTGCGCGCCCTCCCGGGCGGCGAGCGGCGCGCAGGTCTCCCGCAGGAGTTCGGCGCGCTCCTCGGCCGAGAACAGCGGCGCCTTGCCCGGATGCACCCCGATCGCGATGACGAGGTTCGGCACCAGCCGGCAGGCCTGCCGCACCACGTCGAGGTGGCCGTTCGTGACCGGGTCGAAGGAGCCGGCATAGAGGGCGGTTCGGATCATCGCCCGAGGGCGTAGAGCATTTTGTCCGCGAACGGAACCGCCGGCCGTCCTCCCGGTGCCGCTTCGCGCCGTTCGGAGCGCCCGGCCTCAGGCGCGGCCGTGCACGAGATCGTGGATGAAGCCGAGCTTGCGCACCACGGCGGGGGCCAGCACGAAGGGGTAGAGGTCGCTGATGCCCATGGCGCGGTTGACGCTGTTGATGGCGAAGACGAAGGGCAGCCACGCGTCGACGATCTGCTGCACGCTCTCGGCCGCGTAGGGGTCGAAGTCGATCCGGGCCGAGATCTCGCGGTTCGTATCGACCAGGGGATGGACCTCGAGGCCGAAGGCGCTCGCCATCTCCAGGGTGTCGACGATGTGGAGGTAGTGGGCCCAGGTCTCGGCGAAATCCTCCCACGGATGCGTGGTGGCGTAGGCCGAGACGAAGTGCTCGCGCCAGTCCGGCGGCACGCCCTCGGCGTAGTGCCGCTTCAGCGCCGCGTCGTAATCCTGCGAATCATCCCCGAACACCGCCCTGCAGGCTTCGAGCTTGCCCCCGTCCCGGACCAGGATGTCCCAGTAATGGTGGCCGACCTCGTGCCGGAAATGGCCGATCAGGGTGCGGTAGGGCTCGCCCATGGCGCGGCGGCGCGTCTCGCGCTCGGCGTCGTCCGCCTCCACCAGCGCGATCGTGACGACGCCGTTGTCGTGGCCGGTCATCACCTTCGGACCTTCCGCGGGCGGATCGGCGAGGAAATGGAAGATCAGGCCGTGCTCGGGATCCTCGGCGCGCGTCTTCAGCGGCAGCTTCCAGCGCAGCAGCGTGTAGAACAGGCGGTGCTTGGCGAATTCCATCTGCTGCCACGCCTGCAGGTCGGCGGGATCGCCGATGTCCGGGATGGTGCCGTTGTGGCGGCAGGCGAGGCAGAAGGCGTCGCCCGAGCCAGGCGGCACCAGCCAGTTGCAGGCATCGTGCGCCGCGTTGGCGCAGAAGCGGCTCGGCCGGTCGGGCACGGCGAGCGGCGTCCAGTCCTCGCCGCCCGCGGGCTCGAGCGCTGAGACGGTCGCGGTCTCGGGCAGGTAGGCGAGCCGGTGGCCGCAGCGCTCGCAGGCGCGGTTCTCGAAATAGACGATGTTTCCGCAGGATTGGCACCGGAACAGCTTCATCGCGACGTTTCCCACTCTGGCCGGCCCGGTCCCATGCAGGGATCGTGCAGGAAAGGCGGCGGGAGGCGCGCGGTTCCGGGGCCGCGGATCAGGCGGCCAGCGCCGGCCTCGCCTCGCCCGGGCGGCGGAGCTCCTGCGCCGACAGGTAGGCGGCCAGGAATTCGGACGGCGTGTGGCGCGCGCCGCAGGGCCGCGTGATGATCACGTCCGCGAGCCCGCTGCCGACGAGCGCCAGGGCCTTGTCGAGGGCTTCCGTCATGGACGTCCGCTGGAACGCGACGGCGCGGGCGGCATCGGTGGCACTGACCTCAAAATACACGGGCTGACCTTGCGGAACGAGGATGAGCGTGGCGCGGATCTTCGCGGACCTCACCGACATCACCCGCAATAGAGGCGATTCGTGGAGAATCCTTTGACGAAACCGGGTCGAGCCCGAAGCTGCCTGCCTGAATTTTCGGCATGCGCGCCAGACCGGCGCCGGCGGCGCGCCCCGGAATGCCGCGGCGCGCCGAAATCCTCGCGGCAGGGGTCCCGGCCCGCCGCCGGGGGTTCACCCGGCGGCGGCCTCGTCCTCCGTCTCGTCCTCGCCCTCGATGTGCTCCACCGAGACGACGCGCTCGTCCTTGGCCGTGTTGAACACGGTCACGCCCTGCGAGGCGCGGCCGACGATGCGGATGTCGTCCACCGGCACCCGGATGAGCTGGCCGCCATTCGTGACCAGCATGATCTGGTCGGACGCCTCCACGGGGAAGGAGGCGACGAGGCTGCCGTTGCGGGGATTGACCCGCATCGCGGTGATGCCCTTGCCGCCGCGGCCGGAGACCCGGTACTCGAAGGAGGAGCTGCGCTTGCCGAAGCCGCGCTCGGACAGCGTCAGCACGAACTGCTCGTGGGCGCTCATCTCGTTGTAGCGCTCCAGCGAGATGGCGGAGGCCTCCGCCACGCCCTCCTCGTCGCCGCCGTTCTCCTCGGCCTCCGCCCCGTCGCCGATCACGGCGCGGCGCATCTTGAGGTAGCCGGCCCGCTCCTCGGGCGAGGCCTCGAAGTGGTTGAGGATCGTCATCGAGATGACGCGGTCGTCCTTGGCGAGGTTGATGCCGCGCACGCCCGTAGAGTCGCGTCCCTTGAAGACGCGAACGTCCTCGACGGGGAAGCGGATGCACTGGCCTGCCGCCGTGGTGAGCAGCACGTTCTGCTCCGGCCGGCAGATCTCGACATGGACGATGTGGTCGCCCGGATCGAGCTTCATGGCGATCTTGCCGTTGCGGTTCACCTGCACGAAGTCCGAGAGCTTGTTGCGCCGCACGCTGCCGCTCGCGGTCGCGAACATCACGTCGAGCTCGTCCCAGGAGGCCTCGTCCTCGGGCAGCGGCATGATCGTGGTGACGCGCTCGCCTTGAGCCTGCAATTGCAGGATGTTGACGAGCGCCTTGCCGCGGGCGTTCGGGGCGGCCACCGGCAGGCGCCAGACCTTCTCCTTGTAGACCTGGCCCTGGTCGGAGAAGAACAGCACCGGCGTGTGGGTGTTGGCCACGAACAGCCGCGTCACAAAATCCTCGTCGCGCGTGCTCATCCCGGAGCGGCCCTTGCCGCCGCGGCGCTGGGCCCGGTAGGTCGAGAGCGGGACGCGCTTGACGTAGCCGGCGTGGGACACCGTCACCACCATGTCCTCGCGCTGGATCAGGTCCTCGTCCTCGACGCTCGAGTCGTAGTCGAGGATCTCGGTCCTGCGCGGGGTGGCGAACTGGGCGCGCACCTCGGCGAGCTCGTTCTTGACGATGCCCTGGATGCGGGCGCGCGAACGCAGGATATCGAGATAGTCGGCGATCTCGTCGGCGAGCGTCTTCAGCTCGTCGCCGATCTCGTCGCGGCCGAGCGCGGTGAGGCGCTGCAGGCGGAGATCCAGGATCGCGCGGGCCTGAACCTCGGAGAGCCGGTAGGTGCCGTCATCGGCCACCCGGTGGCGCGGGTCGTCGACGAGCGCGATCAGCGGCGCGATGTCGTGGGCCGGCCAGTCGCGCGCCATCAGGGCCTCGCGGGCGGTGTTCGGGTCCGGCGAGGTCCGGATCAGCCGGATCACCTCGTCGATATTGGCGACCGCGATGGCGAGGCCGCACAACACGTGGGCGCGCTCGCGGGCCTTGCCGAGCAGGAACTTGGTGCGGCGGGAGACGACTTCCTCGCGGAAGTCGACGAAGGCCTGCAGCAGGTCCTTGAGGTTGAGGAGCTCGGGCCGCCCGCCGTTCAGCGCCACCATGTTGCAGCCGAACGAGGTCTGCAGCGGCGTGTAGCGGTAGAGCTGGTTGAGCACCACGTCCGCCATCGCGTCGCGCTTCAGCTCGACCACGATGCGCATGCCGTCGCGGTCGGATTCGTCGCGCAGGTCCGAGATGCCCTCGACGCGCTTCTCCTTCACGAGCTCGGCGATCTTCTCGATCAGCGTCGCCTTGTTCACCTGATAGGGGATCTCGGTGAAGATCAGCGCCTCGCGCTCCTTGCGCAGCTCCTCGACGTGCGACTTCGCCCGCATGATGATGGAGCCGCGGCCCGTGGAGTAGGCCTGGCGCGTGCCGGCCCGCCCGAGGATGAGGCCGCCCGTCGGGAAGTCGGGGCCCGGGACGATCTCGTTGAGACCCTCGACCGTGATGCCCGGATCGTCGACCAGCGCCACGCAGGCGTCGATCAGCTCGCCGAGATTGTGCGGCGGGATGTTGGTCGCCATGCCGACCGCGATGCCGCCCGCGCCGTTGACGAGCAGGTTCGGGAAGCGGGCCGGCAGGACCGTCGGCTCCTCGCGCGACTCGTCGTAGTTCGGGCCGAAGTCGACGGTGTTCTTGTCGATGTCCGTCAGGAGCGCGGTGGCGGGCTTGGCGAGCCGCGACTCGGTGTAGCGCATGGCCGCCGGCGGGTCGCCGTCGACCGAGCCGAAATTGCCCTGCCCGTCGATGAGCATGAGGCGCATCGAGAAGTCCTGCGCCATGCGCACGAGGGCGTCGTAGATCGATTGGTCGCCGTGCGGGTGGTAGAGACCGATCACGTCGCCGACGATGCGGGCCGACTTCACGTATTTGCGCTCGGGCAGGTGACCCGATTCGTAGGCCGAGAACAGGATGCGCCGGTGCACCGGCTTCAAGCCGTCGCGCGCGTCGGGCAGCGCCCGGCTCACGATCACGCTCATGGCGTAATCGAGGTAGGAGCGGCGCATCTCGTCGGTGATGGAAACGGGCTTGATGTCGGTGGCGGGCGGGCGGGCGCCGGCACCCTGATCGGTGTTGTCTGCCAAGATCTTCTTCCGTCTCGCGAACCCCGGATCGGGGCCGCCTGCCAGTGCCGCGGCGCCTCGCGGGAGGACCCGCGTCCCGGCGCTTCCGGGCCTTCGGGAATACGAATGATATCAGGTGGTTAATTAATCATCATGGAGCCCGCGCGCAAGGCGCGTGGGGCTCCCCCGCCGACCCGGATCGGGCCCGGCCGATCCGGGCGAGCAAGCCCGTTCCCGGGCAGGGCCGAGATCTGCGGGAGAGACGGGAAGGCCGGTCACCCCAGCCGCAGGTCCCCCTCCCCCGCCTCGAGCCACGCCCTCAGCTTGGTGAAGCGGGCCCGCGCCCGGGTGGCCCGCACGGCCATCGCGATGGCCTTGCGCTGGCCGACCAGCACCACGAGCCGACGTCCGCGCGTCACCCCCGTGTAGAGGAGGTTGCGGGCGAGCATCGTCCAGTGCTGGGTGGTCACGGGAATGACGACGGCCGGGTATTCCGAGCCCTGGCTCTTGTGAATCGTGGTGGCGAAGGCCGGGACCAGCGTGTCGAGCTCGGCGAAGGGGTACTCGACCGCGCGGCCCTCGAAGTCGACGCGCAGCGTTCCCTCCTCCGCGTCGATGCCCGTCACCCGGCCGAGATCGCCGTTGAAGACCTCGCGGTCGTAATCGTTCTGCGTCTCCATCACCCGGTCGCCGGGGGCGAAGCGCCAGCCGAAGCGCTCGACCTGCGCGGGCGGGTCGGGGTTCAGAACCTGCTGCAATTCGTGGTTCAGGTTGCGCGACCCGAGCGAGCCCCGGAGCATCGGCGTCAGCACCTGGACCTCGCGCGCCGGGTCGAGGCCGAAGCGCGCGGGGATGCGCCGCGTCACCACTTCGACGAGCTTGGCGACGCCCTCCTCGGGATCGTCGATCTCGACGCAGTAGAAGTCGCTCGCCTCGCCCCGGCGGGGCCATTCCGGCATCTCCCCGCGGTTGATGCGGTGGGCATTGACCACGATCCGGCTCTCGGCCGCCTGCCGGAACACCTCCGTCAGGCGCGCCACCGGAATGCGCCCCGAGGCGATGATGTCGGCGAGCACCTGCCCCGGGCCCACCGAGGGAAGCTGGTCGACGTCGCCGACGAGGAGAAGCGAGGCCGCCTCCGGCACCGCCTTGAGGAGCGCGTTCATCAGCGGCACGTCGACCATCGAGGTCTCGTCGATGACGAGGAAGTCGCAGGCGAGCGGGTTCTCGGCGTTGCGGGCGAAGCCGCCGTTGCGCGGGTCGACCTCCAGCAGCCGGTGGATGGTCCTGGCCTCGAGCCCGGTCTGCTCGCTCATGCGCTTGGCCGCCCGGCCCGTGGGCGCGGCCAGCAGCACACGCACGTCCTTGGCGGTGAGGATGCGCAGGATCGAGTCGAGGGTCGAGGTCTTGCCGACGCCGGGACCGCCGGTGACGACCGCGAGCTTGGAGGCGAGCACCAGCCGCACCGCCTCGCCTTGCGAGGGCGAGAGGGTCTTGCCGGTGCGCGCCTCGACCCAGGGCAGCGCCCGGTCGAGGTCGATCCCGCCCCAGCTCGGCTTGCCCGCCGCGCGGGTCAGCAGCCGCTCCGCGATGCTGCGCTCGGCCCCGTGCAACCCTCGGAGGAACAGGCACGGCTCGCCGTCGAGATCGTCGGCGATCACCTCCTCGCCCGAGCGCAGGGCGCCCGCCACCGCGAGGCGCACCGCGTCGGCATCGACCTCGAGGAGCTTGACGGCGAGCCGCGTCAGCTGCCCGGCCGGCAGCCCGCAATGGCCCTCGTCCATGGCTGTCTGAAGGGCGAAGGAGATGCCGGCGGCGAGGCGCTGGGGCGCGTGCTTCTCGAGGCCGAGCCGCATCGCGATGGCATCCGCCGTGCGGAAGCCGATGCCCCGGATGTCGCGGGCGAGCCGGTAAGGGTCCTCGGTCATCACCGCGACCGATTCGTGGCCGTAGGTGCGGAAGATGCGCACGGCGCGCGCCGTGCCGACCCCGTGGGCGTGCAGGAAGATCATGATCTCCCGCACGGCCTTCTGCTCGGCCCAGCCGCGCACGATCCGCTCGGCGCGCTTGCGGCCGATCCCGGGCACCTCGGTGAGGCGCTCGGGCTCGGCCTCGATGATCTCGAAGGTGCCCTCCCCGAACAGCTCGACGATGGCCTTGGCCATGGCGGGCCCGATGCCCCGCATCTGCCCGCTCGCGAGGTAGCGCTCGATGCCCTCGACGCCGGTCGGCGGCGTCGCCTTCAGGGAGAGCGCCTTGAACTGCAGCCCGTGGGCGCGGTCCGAGACCCAGTGGCCGGTGGCGGTGATCCACTCGCCCGCCCCGATCGCGGGGGCGTGGCCGACCAGGGGGACGAGGTCGCGCCTGCCCCGCACACCGACCTTCAGCACGCAGAAGCCGGTCTCGGCATTGTGGAAGGTCACGCGCTCGACCGTGCCGGCCAGGACCTCCGCGGGCGCGCCCGCGCCACCGTCACGCCCGAGATCCTGAGGCCGAACCATGCGGTTCACGATACCACCTCAGGGCGTATCTGCATCCGCTTCACGCGGCGCGGCTGCGGCCCTTCCGGCCGGGCCAGCCGAGCGCCACGAGGCGGGCCTTGGCGTAGTCGCGCACCTCGTCGCGGGTGCCGGGCGGCATGCGGTTGAGGGTGGATTGCGTCTCGGTGTCGAGCATCAGGTCGGTGACGGCGTTGACGCTGGACGCCTCGTCGATGCGCCGCTTCAGGTCGCCCTCGGCCTCCGTCACCTCGTCGAAGGGATCGGACGCCTCGAAGTCCTCGTCGACCGCGTGGATCGCGGCCAAGTGGCCCTGGCGGAACTCGTCGGCCTCCTCCTCGGAATAGACAAGCCCGTGCAGCTCGATCAGCTTGAGGATGACCCGGTCCTTCCCCCGCTTCTCGGCCATGGCGTAGACGTAGGCCGCCTGCTTGCCGGAGACCCGGTAGTTCACGTTGACGAGCGCCTCGCCGAGCGACCACTCGACCCGCTCGGTCCCGGGCTTCGCGCCGGGCAGGCGCCCGCTCACCAGGATCACGGCCTCGTCGCGCTCCGCCCGGATGATGGTCGGCGGCTCGAACACGATGCCGGCCTGCGCGGCGATGCGCTCGAGCGTCTTGTGGTAGATCACGGCCGTGCCCTGCACGCGCCAGACATTGCCCGCGAAGGGTTCGCCGTAGCGCACGAGGATGTCGGCGATCTGCTTGTCGGCGGTCCGCATGACGTCTCCGTTCGCTGTTTGTTCTAGTTACGATATGTAGTGAGTGTTCGGTTGCCCGCAAGGGTTGCAAGGGCGCTCGGCCAAGGGCGTGATCCGGGGCGGCCAATGGGCGAGGCGGGGAGATCGAGGCGCCCTCTCGCCCGGTCCGCCGAATTCGTCTCGGTCTCGCCCGGACGAGTGGGGGGCGTGGATCGCGCTCCCGGAGCATTCTCCGTGACTCCCGGATCACGGAGAATGCTCCAAGCCATTGATCTGGCGCGCTTTCTGATCGCCGAACCGGCGGCCACCTCGGCGAAAAATGCTCTAGAACGGGATGTCGTCGTCGAGGTCGTAATTCGGCTTCGAGCCGCCGCCGCCGCCGGAGGAAGCCGGGCGCCGCTCGCCGCCGGAGCGGCCGCCGCCGTAATCGCCGCCCCGCGAGCCGCCACCGCCGAAGTCGCCGCCGCGGCTGATCTGGCCGCCGCCCTCGTCGTCGGCGCCCATCTCGGAGCCGCCGCCACGCCCGTCGAGGATCGTCAGCTCGCCGCGGAAGCGCTGCAGCACCACCTCGGTCGTGTACTTCTCGACGCCCGAATTGTCCGTCCACTTGCGCGTCTGGAGCTGGCCCTCGACGTAGACCTTCGAGCCCTTGCGCAGGTACTGCTCCGCCACGCGGGCGAGGTTCTCGTTGTAGATCACGACCGAGTGCCACTCGGTCTTCTCCTTGCGCTCGCCCGACATCTTGTCCTTCCAGGATTCCGACGTCGCGAGGCGCAGGTTCACCACGGGGTCGCCCGAGGCGAGGCGGCGCGTCTCGGGATCGCGCCCGAGATTGCCCACCAGGATCACCTTGTTCACGCTGCCCGCCATCGCTCTCTCCTTGCTGCCGATCTCACAGGGCCGTCATCCGAACGCGTGCGCCCATCCCGATGTTCTGGGCTCGGGGCAGCCGGCCGGCAATCCGCCGGCCGCGCATGTCCCCCGAAAACACATGAGGGGAGAACACATGCCGGATTCCGTCATTGTTCTATCTTTGTTCTAGTCGGGCCGCAAGCGCCGCGCAGGCCCCGCCCGGATCCCTGCCGCTCACGCGACCCGGACGACGAGCTTGCCGAAGTTGCGCCCCTGCAGCATCCCGATGAAGGCCTCGGGCGCGTTCTCCAGCCCCTCGACGATGTCCTCGCGGTACGTCACGCGTCCCGCCTTGAGCCAGGCGCCGACCTCGCGCCCGAAGGCGGCGGCCTGATCGGCGAAGTCCCAGACGATGAAGCCCTGCAGGTGCAGGCGCCGCGTCAGGATCGCGCGCATCAGGACGGGCGTGCGGTCGGGCCCCGGCGGCAGCTCGGTCGCGTTGTAGCCGGCCACGAGCCCGCAGACCGGCACGCGCGCGAAGTCGTTGAGGAGCGGCAGCACCGCCTCGAAGACGGCCCCGCCGACATTCTCGAAATAGACGTCGATCCCGTTCGGGCAGGCCGCCGCCAGGGCGCCGGGCAGGTCCTCGCCGCGATGGTCGACGGCGGCGTCGAAGCCGAGCTCGTCCCGGAGGTAGGCGCATTTCTCGGGGCCCCCGGCGATGCCGACCGCCCGCGCGCCCCTGATCCTCGCGATCTGGCCGACGAGCGATCCGACCGGCCCCGCGGCGGCGGCCACCACCACGGTCTCGCCCGGCTTCGGCTGCCCGATGGTGAGGAGCCCGGTATACGCGGTCATGCCCGGCATCCCGAGCACGCCGAGCGCCGTCGTCGGCGGCGCCAGCGCAGGGTCGACCCGGCGCAGGGCCTTGCCCGCCGAGACCGCGTAATCCTGCCAGCCCGAGAAGGCGGTGACGAGGTCGCCCACCTGATAGGCCGGGTTGTTCGAGGCCGTGACCTCCGCCACCACCTCGCCCGTCATCACCTCGCCGATACCGACCGGCTCGGCGTAGGACTTCGCCGCGCTCATGCGCCCGCGCATGTACGGGTCGAGGGAGAGCCAGCGGGTGCGCAGCAGGACCTCGCCCTCGCGCGGAGCCGGCACCCGCCCCTCCTCCAGGCGGAAATGCGACGGGTTCGGCTCGCCGTGCGGGCGCGCGGCGAGGACGATGCGGCGGTTGATCTCGGCCATGGTCGGACTCCGTGGCGGGCCTTGCTGGGCGGGGCTTGCTGGGCCAGGCTTGCGGGACGAGCCGGCAGATGGGGCGGCGCTCCCCGATCTCAATCACGAGCCCGATCCGCGAGCCCGATCCGGTCGCGCCTGAGCGCCCGTTCGCGACGATGCCGGTGCGGCTCTGGACGAGACGCGGCGCGGATCTCGAGCGCCGCGAGAAGAGGGCGGCTCGCGCCGCCCTGATCCGGACCGCCGCTCCCTCAGTAGCAGCGCTCGACGAACACCCGGCGATAGCCCCAGGGCGTCCAGCGGACCCGCGGGACGACGTAGCAGCCGCCGTAGCCGTAGCCGTAGCCGACCGGGGCGTAGCCGTAGCCGTAGCCCCAGCCCGGGTAGCCGTAGCCGCCGTAGAGACCCGCCGTGGCGAGGCCGAGCCCGACCCCGAGGCCGAGGCCGCCGAGGCCGTAGCCGTAACCGCGCCGCCAGCCGTAGCCGCCCCAGCCGCCCCGCCAGCCCGCGCCCCGCCAGCCCGCGCCGCGCCACCCGAAGCCGCCGCCGCGCCAGCCGCCGACCCCGCCCCGGAAGCCGGCGCCGCCGAAGCCGCCGCGGAATCCGCCGCCGCCGAAGCCGCCGCGGAAGCCACCACCGCCGCCGAAACCGCCACCGCGGAACCCGCCCCCGCCGAAGCCGCGCGCATCCGCCGTCGCCGGCAGCATGGCCAAGGCCCCGGCCATCAGGGCCGAGGCCAGAATGACCCGCTTCATCTCAATTCTCCGACAGACCGACGCCCCCAACACCCGAAAAACGCTCAGGTCTCCGAAACGGTTCAGGTGCCGCCTCGCCACGCCCGCTACCGCGCACGGCCCCGACCCGCCCCGAAATGCCCGCGCGCGGCCCGCGCCGCTTGAAAAGCGTCGCAATTTCAGGCGAGGAAGCCGGCCCGCGCCGCCTGAACCGGCCGGATCGAGGCTCAGGATCTCACGATGATGTTACGCCCCGCCCAGGCTCTGCTCCTCGCGATGCTCGCGGTCCCGGGGCTCGGGCAGCGGGCGGCGGCCGAGCCGGCGCCTGCCCGGGCCGCGGCCACGGCGGGGCCTTGCCGTGCCGCCGAGTCGGAGGGCGAGGCCTACACGGTCTGCATCGTCGACCTGAAGCGCCTGCGCCTGCGCCTGTTCTGGCTCGGCACCGACGGCCTGCCCTACTCGTCCCTCTCGAACCTCGCCGAGAAGCAGGGAGCCAAGCTCAGCTTCGCCATGAATGCGGGCATGTACGACAAGGGCCAGGCGCCGGTCGGCCTGTACGTCGAGGAGGGCCGCGAGATGAAGGGCGTCTCCACGGCCAACGGACCCGGCAATTTCCACCTGAAGCCGAACGGGATCTTCTACGTGAAGGGCGAGCGGGCCGGCGTGCTCGACACGGGCCGCTACCTGAAGGCGCGGATCAAGCCCGATTTCGCCACGCAATCGGGGCCGATGCTGGTGATCGACGGGCACATCCACCCGAAGATCTCGGCGGACGGCCCCTCGCAGAAGATCCGCAACGGCGTCGGCGTGCGCGACGACGGGCTCACGGCCGTGTTCGCGATCTCCGAGCGCCCTGTCAGCTTCGGGGCCTTCGCGCGCCTGTTCCGGGACGATCTCGGCTGCCGCAACGCCCTCTTCCTCGACGGCAGCGTGTCGAGCCTCTACGCGCCGAGCCTCAACCGCTCCGACCTCAGCCGCCCGCTCGGCCCGTTGGTCGGGGCGGTCTCGCGCTGAAGCCCCGCGGAGCGTCGCAGGCGCCAGCGCCGGACCGGCGCCCGCTTCGGCGGGCGAGACGCTAGCGCTGCCCGAACGCCGTGTCCTTGAACAGGTCCTTGAACGCGCGCGGCTGCGAGCGCCAGTACTGCTTCGGGGCTCGCACCCTGGCGCCGAGCTCGGCCGCGGCGTGCCAGGGCCAGCGCGGATCGTAGAGCATCGCCCGGGCGAGCGAGATCGCGTCCGCCCGGCCCTCCTGCAGGATGGCCTCCGCCTGGCGCGGCTCCGTGATGAGGCCGACCGCGATGGTGGTCAGCCCGGTCTCGGCCCGGATGCGCTCGGCGAAGGGCACCTGGTAGCCGGGCCCGAGCTGGATCGACTGACGGGTGGAGAGGCCACCGGTGGAGACGTGGATCGCGGGCGCGCCGCGCCCCTTCAGGGCCTGGGCGAATTCCACCGTCTCGTCGAGGTCCCAGCCCTCCTCGACCCAGTCGGTCGCCGAGACGCGCATCCAGACGGGGCTGCCCGCCGGCACCACCTCGCGCACCGCCTCGAACACCTCGAGGGGGAAGCGCATGCGGTTCTGCAGGCTGCCGCCGTAGGCGTCGGTCCGCTCGTTCGAGAGCGGCGACAGGAACTGGTGCAGCAGGTAGCCGTGGGCGCCGTGCAGCTCCACCGCCTCGATGCCGAGGCGCACGGCGCGCCTGGCGGTCGCCACGAATTCGGCGCGCACCCGCTTCAGGTCGGCGGCATCGAGCGCGTGGGGGAGCACCTCGCCCTCGCCGTGGGGAATCGCCGAGGGCGCCTCGGTGCGCCAGCCGTGCGGGGAATCCGGCGGGATCTGCTGGCCGCCGCTCCAGGGCGCCGCGCTCGACGCCTTCCGGCCCGCATGCGCGATCTGGATGCAGACCGGGATCGGGGCGTAGTCGCGGATCGCGCCGAGGACGCGGGCGAGCGCCCGCTCGGTGGCGTCGTCGTAGAGGCCGAGGTCCCAGTCGGTGATGCGGGCCTCGGGCGAGACCGCGGTCGCCTCGAGGGTCAGCAGCCCGGCGCCCGACATGGCGAGATGCCCGAGATGCATCATGTGCCAGTCCGAGGCCTCGCCGGCGCGGGCCGAGTACTGGCACATCGGCGCGATCAGGATGCGGTTCTCGAGTTCGAGGGCGTCGAGCGTGAGCGGTTCGAACAGGCGGGCGGTCATGGGCTGCTCCGGGGCGCGTCGGAAGCCATGTGGCGCAGAAGGCGCCGCTTGGCCAGCGGTGTGTCGGCCTGCCCGCGCGACGGGCGGCGACAATGCCCGTCCCGATACGCGCGACGGGCCCCCTCTCCCGTTCGGGAGAGGGATAGGGTGAGGGGTGCGACCTCTCCGGATGCGTCGCACCCCTCACCCGGTCCGCGTTCCGCGGACTCGACCTCTCCCGCACGGGAGAGGTGGGGCGGCGCGCCAACTCCGCCGGTATACACGAAGGCGTCGGTTCAGGGCTCGATGGTTCCCAAGGCCGGGCGCGGGTCCCCTCTCCCGTGCGGGAGAGGGACAGGGTGAGGGGTCAGGTCTTTCCGGCGAAGTGGCACCCCTCACCCGGTCCGCTTTCGCGGACTCGACCTCTCCCGCACGGGAGAGGTGGGGCGATCCGCGCTTCCTATCCCCCGATGCCGCGCGCCTTCAGGCTCTCGCCGATCTCGTCGAGCACGCCCGCGTCGTCGATGGTCGGCGGCACCGTCCAGGGCTCGTGATCGGCGATGCGCTTCATCGTGCCCCGCAGGATCTTGCCCGAGCGGGTCTTGGGCAGTCGCGCCACGGTGAGCGCCAGCTTGAAGGCCGCGACCGGGCCGATGCGCTCGCGCACGAGCGCCACCAACTCGCGCTCAATCTCGGCGGGATCGCGGGACACGTTCGCCTTGAGCACGACGAAGCCGCAGGGCGCCTCTCCCTTCAGCGCGTCGCGGATGCCGATGACCGCGCATTCGGCGACGTCCGGATGCGCGGCGAGCACCGCCTCCATGCCGCCCGTGGAGAGCCGGTGCCCGGCCACGTTGATGATGTCGTCGGTGCGCCCGAGCACCGTGATGTAGCCGTCGGCGTCGATCACGCCCGCGTCCGAGGTGTCGTAGTAGCCCGGAAAGGTCTTCAGGTAGCTCTGGGCGAAGCGCTCGTCCGATCCCCACAGCGTCGGCAGGCAGCCGGGCGGCAGCGGCAGGCGGATCGCGATCGTGCCCATCGTGTCGGCCGGGACGGGCCGGCCGCCCTCGTCGAGGACCCGCACGTCGTAGCCCGGCATCGGCACGCAGGTGCTGCCGTGCTTGACCGGGAGCTGGCCGAGGCCGACCGGATTGCCGGCGATGGGCCAGCCCGTCTCCGTCTGCCACCAATGGTCGATGACGGGGCGCGCCAGGACGCGCTCGGCCCAGGCGACGGAATCGGGGTCGGCCCGCTCGCCGGCCAGGAACAGGGTGCGGAAGCGCGAGAGGTCGTGCTCGCCCGCGCGCTCGCCGCGCGGATCCTCCTTCTTGATGGCGCGCAGCGCCGTCGGCGCCGTGAACAGGCAGGCGACGCCGTATTCCGCCACGACCCGCCAGAAGGCGCCGGAATCGGGCGTTCCGACGGGCTTGCCCTCGTACAGCACCGTGGTGCAGCCGTGCAGGAGCGGCGCGTAGACGATGTAGGAATGGCCGACCACCCAGCCGATGTCGGAGGCGCAGAAATAGACCTCGCCGGGCGCCACGCCGTAGAGGTTCGGCATCGACCAGAGCAGGGCCACGAGGTAGCCGCCGGTGTCGCGCACCACGCCCTTGGGCTTCCCCGTCGTGCCGGACGTGTAGAGGATGTAGATCGGGTCGGTGGCCGCGACGTCGACGCATTCGGCGCGCGCGCCGGCGGCCCGCGCCCGCGCCACAGCGTCCGACCAGTCGTGGTCGCGTCCCGCCGCGAGGGTGGCCTCGCATTGCGGGCGCTGCAGGATCAGGCAGGCGTCGGGCTTGTGGCGCGACGCCGCGATCGCCGCGTCGAGGAGCGGCTTGTAGGCGACCGTGCGGCTCGGCTCGACGCCGCAGGAGGCGGCGAGCACCACTTTCGGGCTCGCATCCTCGATGCGCACCGCGAGCTCGTTCGCCGCGAAGCCGCCGAACACCACCGAATGGATCGCCCCGAGCCGCGCGCAGGCGAGCATGCCGATGAGCGCCTCGGGCACCATCGGCATGTAGAGGATGACGCGGTCGCCCCCGGCGACGCCGAGCCCGGCCAGCACCGCCGCGAGCGTCGCGACCTCCTCCAGAAGCTCGGCGTAGGTGATCCGCCGCTTCGTGCCGGTGACGGGTGAATCGTACAGGATCGCGTCCTGCCCACCGCGTCCGGCCGCCACGTGCCGGTCGACGGCGTTGTGGCAGGCGTTGAGCGTGCCGTCCGGGAACCAGCGGCCGTAGACGCCGGATCGCGGGTCGAAGGCGCGGCTCGGCGCGCGCGTCCAGTCGATCGCGCCGGCCGCCCGCATCCAGAACGCCTCCGGATCGGCGAGCGAGGCGGCGTGGGCCTCGGCGTAGCGTCCGGGCAGCGGCGTCGGGGCGGTCATGGCGTCTCCTCCGGGAAGCGCGGCCGGCTTCGTGGCCCGTCGTGGCGCGGCCCTCTGCGCAATGTAGCAGAGGTCGCGGCCGCGGTTGCACGCCGCGGCGCGCGGCCCGGACAACAGAACCGCCACGCTGTGCGGGACAGCGCGGCGGCGGACACGAGACGAAAAGGGGTTGAGAGAAGCGGCTGCTCAGTGCACCGTGTCGGCGGAGGCTTGGAGCCGGCTGATCTCGTCCTTCAGGTGGAGTTTCCGTCGCTTGAGCTCGGCGATTCGCAGATCGTTCTCCGCGGGTCTGTGGATCGCTTCCTGAATCTCACGCTCGAGGGCTTCGTGCTTCCGGGTGAGTTGGCTCAGATGCGTCTGCAGCGACATGAGTCGTATCTCCTGTCATCGTTCCGACCGACTCAGACTGGCACAGGATGAGCCGGCTGTCGAAGCCAAACCGACGGGCGTGCTTCACGAAAGCTTGCCGCAAGCGCGGCCGTGAAGCATGCTCGGCGGGCAGGCGTACGCTGGGGTGAGCACGCGGTGATGGCGGTTGAGTTGGTCGAGGATAGTCAAGCCGATCTCGCCACCGAGCTGGCGCGCCTCAAGGAGGAGCACCGCGATCTCGACAGCGCCATCGAGGCGCTGGAACGGAGCGTGGCCGGCGATCAGCTGCAGATCCAGCGGCTGAAGAAGCGCAAGCTGACGCTGCGCGACCGCATCTCCTACGTCGAGGACCAGATCACCCCCGACATCATCGCCTGATCCGGGCGGCGGGACGGCCGCTCCGTCCCCCGCGCCGTCGCGCCCACGCCTTGCGGCCCCGCGGGTGCGCCTGTATTCGGCGGGATCGGGCAGGCGGCGCCGCAGGGCGCGGCCTGGCCCTCCACGACCAGCACGGATGGGACGAGGATGGCGGCAGCGCCCCCGGTCGCGATCATCATGGGGAGCCAGTCCGACTGGGCCACCATGCGGCACGCCGCCGAAACCCTGGACGCCCTCGGGATCGCCTTCGAGGCCCGCATCGTCTCGGCCCACCGCACGCCGGACCGGCTCGTGACCTTCGCCAAGGGCGCGCGGGCGGCGGGCCACAAGGTGGTGATCGCGGGCGCGGGCGGGGCCGCGCACCTGCCCGGCATGACCGCCGCCATGACGAGCCTGCCGGTCTTCGGGGTGCCCGTGGAATCGAAGGCGCTGTCGGGCCAGGACAGCCTGCTGTCGATCGTGCAGATGCCCGCCGGCATCCCCGTCGGCACCCTCGCCATCGGCCGGGCGGGGGCCGTCAACGCGGCCCTGCTGGCGGCCGCCGTGCTGGCGCTCGCGGATGACGGCGTCGCGAGCCGGCTCGAGGCGTGGCGCGCCGCCCAGAGCGAGGCCGTGGCCGAGCGGCCGGAGACAGAGACGAGCCCGTGAGCGTCCGCACAGTCGAACCCGGTTCCACCCTCGGCATCGTCGGAGGCGGCCAGCTCGGCCGCATGATCGCCCTCGCGGCCGCCCGGTACGGCCTCAAGGTCCACGTCTTCGCCCCCGACGCCGACAGCCCCGCCTTCGACGTGGCGGCGCGGGCGACGCGGGGCGCCTACGACGATGCCGAGGCGCTGGCGCGCTTCGCCGGGAGCGTCGACGTCGTCACCTACGAGTTCGAGAACATCCCGGCCGAGACCGCCGCGATCCTGGCGAGCGGGGCGCCCCTGCACCCGAACGCGGCCGCGCTCGCCACGACGCAGGACCGGCTCGCCGAGAAGACCTTCGTCAACGGGCTCGGCATCCCGACCGCCCCGTTCCGGCCCGTCGACAGCGGCGACGACCTCGACCGGGCGCTCGCGGCGATCGGCCGGCCGGCCGTGCTGAAGACGCGCCGCTTCGGCTACGACGGCAAGGGCCAGCGCATGATCGGCCGCGAGGGCGCGGTCGACCGCTCCTCCATCATGGCGGAGTTCGGCGGCGCGCCGCTGATCCTCGAGGGCTTCGTTCCCTTCGAGCGGGAGGTGTCGGTGGTCGCCGCGCGCGGCGCGGACGGGTCGTTCGCGGCCTTCGACCTCTGCGAGAACGAGCACCGCGACCATATCCTCGCCGTCACGCGCGTCCCGGCCTCGGGCGTCGCGCCCGAGACGGCGGCGAGCGCCGTCGAGATCGCCCGGCGCATCGCCGAGGCGCTCGACTACGTGGGCGTGCTTGCCGTCGAGCTGTTCCTCGTGCGCGAGAACGGGACCGAGCGGGTCGTCGTCAACGAGATCGCGCCGCGGGTCCACAATTCCGGCCACTGGACCATCGAGGGGGCGCTGACCTCCCAGTTCGACCAGCACGTCCGGGCGGTCTGCGGCTGGCCGCTCGGGGACGCGTCGCGCACCGGCGGCATGGCGGTGGAGATGCACAACCTGATCGGCGACGAGGCCGGCGGCTGGGCCGAGATCCTGGCGCGCCCCGGCGCCCATCTCCACCTCTACGGAAAGGGCGAGGCGCGCCCCGGCCGCAAGATGGGCCACGTCACCCGGCTGATTCCCTGAGGCGGCCCCGGGGGTCCCCGAAGTGGGGCCTCGGCGACACACCGGCCGCCCGCGCGGGGCCGGCACGGGCCGATTTCCGGGCCCGGGCGGCGCCAGCCATACCTTCGCCACATCCTCTGGCTTGAGCGGGAATATCGTCGGCTCTTAAGCGGGCGTTCACCGCGATGCGGGAACGTGCCACGGCCCGTCGCTTGCGGGACGAGGCCGGGCTGTGAACCGGGGCCGGACCGGATGCGCGGTCCGGCGGGGCGAGACGGGCGACGGAATGACGGTCGGGGGCGCGGGAGCGCGCCGTGCCGAGGAGAGCGGGGCGATGACTTCACTGAGCGTGCGGGCACCGAAGGCGGGTCTGATCGGGGCCGTTGCGCTGGCCGCCGCGGCGCTGGCGGGCTGCGAGACCGTGGGCAGCGCCGCCGGGCCCAAGCAGTTCGCGGTGCTCGAGACCGACACGACGGGCGCGACAACCGTCAACATCGCCTCCCTGTCCGACGTGATCGCCCGCAACCCGAACGACGCGGCCGCCTACAATACCCGCGGCGCCGCCTATGCCCGCTCGGGCCAGTTCGGCGACGCCATCGCGGACTTCACCAAGGCGGTCCAGCTCGACCCGAACTCGGCCTCCGCCTACAACAACCGCGCCCTCGCCCTGCGCCAGACCGGCCGCAACGACGCCGCGCTGCAGGATTTCTCGAAGGCGGTCGCGTCCGACCCGAATTACGGGCCGGCCTATATCGGCCGCGCCAACGTGCTGCGCGCCCAGGGCGACCTCGACGGCGCCCTGTCCGACCTCAACCAGGCGATCCGCCTCGCGCCGGAATCGGCCGAGGCCTATCACGCCCGCGGCCTCGTGCGGCAGAAGCAGGGGCAGCATCAGGCGGCCATCGGCGACTTCGACGCCGCGATCGACCGCAACCCCTTCGTCAGCGCGCCCTACGCAGCCCGCGGCCAGAGCCTCATCGCCACGAACCAGTTCGACAAGGCGGTCGAGGACTACAACGCGGCCCTCAACGTCAACGGCAAGGACTCGACCTCCTGGGCCTATCGCGGCCTCGCCTACGAGAAGTCGAACCGCCGCAAGGAGGCGCTGGAGAGCTACCAGCAGGCCTCGCGCCTCGATCCCTCGAACGCGGTCGCCAAGCAGGGCCTGGGCCGCCTCCAGGGCGGCATGGGCTCCATGTTCAACTGAGCCCGGCGCGACGCGTCTCTCCCCCCGCAAGGGGCGGGGGAGATGCGTCGCGTCTCGCGACGGGCCGGTGAGCCCCCGCGCTCCGGACGACCCCTCAATCCTCGAAGCGCTCCATCCGGCGGCGGCTGCCCAGGATGCGCCGGACCGTGCCGGTCGAGGAGCGGTAGACCACGGTCTCGGTCTCGATCGTGCCGGGCTTGAAGCGCACGCCGCGCAGGAGCGCCCCGTCGGTGACGCCGGTGGCCGCCACGATGACGTCGCCGCGGGCGAGGTCGGTCAGCTCGTATTTCCGGTTCGGCTCGCTGATGCCCATGCGCTCGGCGCGCGCCCGCTTGTCGTGGCTGTCGAGGATGAGGCGGCCCTGCATCTGGCCGCCGATGCAGCGGAGCGCCCCGGCCGCGATCACGCCTTCCGGCGCCGCGCCGATGCCGAGATAGATGTCGACGCCGGTCTCCTCCGGGCTCGTCGTGAAGATGATGCCGGCGATGTCCCCGTCCGAGATCAGCCGGATGCCGGCGCCGGTCGCCCGCACCGCGGCGACGAGGTCCATGTGGCGCGGCCGGTCGAGGATGATGGCGGTGATCTGCGAGGGGTCGACGCCCTTGGCGCGGGCGAGCGCCGCGATGTTGTCGGCCGGGCTCGCGTCGAGGTCGACGAGGCCGGGCGGGTAGCCGGGGCCGATCGCGATCTTCTGCATGTAGACGTCGGGCGCGGCGAGGAGCGAGCCCTCCTCGGCCATGGCCATCACGGCGATCGCGCCCGGCATGTCCTTGGCGCAGAGCGTGGTGCCCTCGAGCGGGTCGACCGCGAGATCGACGCGAGGCCCCTGCCCGCTGCCGAGGCGCTCGCCGATGAACAGCATCGGGGCCTCGTCGCGCTCGCCCTCGCCGATCACCACGGTGCCGTCGATCGGCAGGGCGTTGAGCTCGCGCCGCATGGCGTCGACGGCAGCCTGGTCGGCATCCTTCTCGGTGCCCTGGCCGCGCAGCCGGGCCGCGGCGACGGCGGCGCGCTCGGTCACGCGCGCGAGTTCGAGGGTCAGCGTGCGCGCGACGACGCCTCGCGACGCCTGTCTGTTCGCCTCGGACATCGTTTCCTCGCCTTGTGCCGGAACCCGGCCGGCGCCTGCGGGGCGGACCGGAAGGCCCGCCCGCACGCCTTCCCGACTGTTATAGCGCCCATGTCTACGCCGGGGCGCCTACCCGCGAAAGCGTCCCCAGCGCTTATTCGCGCTCGATCCGGATCAATTGGGGCGATTCGGCCAGCAGCCCGTCGGCCGCGATGGCGTCGAGCGCCGCCCGGATGTTGCCCTCGGTGGCCGCGTAGGTGATCAGCACCAGCGGCACCGGCTCGCCGGAGCGGCCGTGCGGGTCCTGCGAGGCCGCGGTCTCGGAGCGGCGCTGCAGGATGCTCTCCAGCGAGATCTCGCGCTCGGCCATGCGGGTCGCGACGCCCGCGGCGACGCCCGGCCGGTCATGGACCGTGAGGCGGATGTAGTAGCCGCCCTCGTGGCGCTGCATCTCGACGCGGGAGGCCGGCCGCATCCGCGCGCCGGGGCGCCCGAAGGCCGGGCGCACGAGGCCCGCGGCCACGTCCGCGATGTCGGCCACCACCGCCGAGGCGGTGGCCTCGCCGCCGGCGCCGGGGCCGATCAGGGTCAGTTCGCCCACCGCGTCGGCATCGATCGTCACCGCGTTCGTCACCCCCATCACCTGCGCGATGCTGGAGGATCTCGGCACCATGGTCGGGTGCACCCGCTGCTCGATGCCGCCCTCCGCGATCTGCGCGACGCCGAGCAGCTTGATCCGGTAGCCGAGCTCCTCCGCCATGCGCAGGTCGAGCGGCTGCACGCCCGAGATGCCCTCCACCGAGACGCCCTCCGGGTCGATCGCGGTGCCGAAGGCGAGGCTCGTCAGGATGGCGAGCTTGTGGGCGGTGTCGAAGCCCTCGACGTCGAAGGTCGGGTCGGCCTCGGCGTAGCCGAGCGCCTGCGCGTCCTTGAGGCAGGCCTCGAAGGTCAGCCCCTCGAGCTCCATCCGGGTCAGGATGTAGTTGCAGGTGCCGTTGAGGATTCCGTAGACGCGGCTGATCGCGTTGCCGGGCAGGCCCTCGCGCAGGGCCTTCACCACCGGGATGCCGCCGGCCGCCGAGGCCTCGAAGGCGAGCGCCACGCCCGCCCCCTCGGCGGCTTCGGCGAGCGCCGCGCCGTGACGGGCGAGCAGCGCCTTGTTGGCCGTCACCACGTGCTTGCCGGCCGCGAGCGCCGCCTCGACAACGGCCTTCGCCGGCCCCTCCGAGCCGCCGATCAGCTCGACCACGCAATCCACGTCGCCCGAGCGCGCCAGCGCCAGCGGATCGTCGAACCAGGTGACGCCGGCGAGGTCGAGGCCGCGGTCGCGGTTCCGGTCACGCGAGGAGACGGCGGTGACGCGGATCTCGCGCCCGGTCGCGGCGGCGAGCGCCTCGGCGCGGCGGGCGACCATCCGGACGACGGAGGCGCCGACGGTGCCGAGACCGGCGACGCCGAGGCGGAGATGCTGTGTCATTGCCTGTCCCCTGACATCGCACGTTCCCTGGCCCATGCCCGGCCGTAGCCGGACCGGGTGTGCCGCCTCGCGCCGCGGCGCGCCCTTCTGCAACGATTTCCGGAGGGGCGCAAGGAACGGACCGATGCCTCGAGGCCCCTCTCAGGGCCCCTGCCCGGCCGTGCGCGCCCGGAGGCGCAGCGCCACCGCGACGAGGCCGTAGAGGACGCCCGCGTTGAGAACGTGCCAGAGGGCATGGGTGCCGTGCGGGAGCGACGGACAGAGCGCCCGGTCGAGGCTGCGGAGGGTCAGCGACAGAAGGAACAGGCCCGCGATCGCGAGGAGCCGCAGGCCCGCCTCGCGCCGCGCCGGGTCGCGGCATCCCGGCCGCAGCAGCGCCGCCGCGACTCCGAGGAGCGCGAGCGCCGCCGGCAGGTAGTCGACCGAGCCGTTGCTGAGGTCCGCCGCCGAGGCGCCCGTCGCCGCGTCGAGGGTCGGCGTGAGCCCGAAGCCGGCAGCGGCGAAGAGCAGCGTCGCGATCGTCGCCCCGCCGATGCCGAGCCCGAGGAAGCGCCGCATCGCCAGCAGGAAGTAGGCGTAGATGAACAGCGCGATCGGGATCACGTCCGCCAGCATCGCCCAGCGCACCGCGAGGGTGTGGAACAGGAACGAGCCGATCCCGACCACCGCGATCAGGAGGCTCAAGGCGAGCGCGGCGGGATCGAAGACGGGCAAGGACGGCGTGTCGGAAGATCCGCGACGGGCTCCCTCTCCCGTGCGGGAGAGGGTTGGGGTGAGGGGTCCAGGTCTCGCCGGAGAGGTCGCACCCCTCACCCGGTCGGCTTTCGCGGACTCGACCTCTCCCGAACGGGAGAGGGGACCCGCGCCAGGCTCCGGCTCGGCTTTGAATCCCCGCAGCGCCCGCCGCCCCGCCAGGGCCGCGGCGACGAGGAAGGCGGCGTTCGAGACGGCATTGAGCGGCTCGGCCCAGAAGCCGGCCTCCGTGCGCTCGCAATAGGCCCGGATCGGCTCGAACCACCCCGCATCCATCGCGATCCCCCGCCCTCGCTGAGCCCCCGCCTTGTCAGTTCGGCGCGAAGGCCCGATGACACGGCGGCGCGGCATCGGGAACAGGCTCCATGCGGATCACGACCTGGAACGTCAATTCGATCAAGCAGCGGGTCGGCCATCTCCTGGCCTTCCTGGACGAGGCGAAGCCCGACGTGGTCTGCCTGCAGGAGCTGAAATGCCAGGACGAATCCGTGCCGCGGGCGGAGATCGAGGCGGCGGGCTACGCGGTCGAGGCGCTCGGGCAGAAGGCCTATAACGGCGTCGCCCTGCTGGTCCGCAGGCCGCTGCGGATCGTCGAGGGCAGCCTGCGGCGCGGCCTGCCGGGCGACGAGGCCGACGCGCAGGCCCGCTACATCGAGGCGCTGATCGCCGGCGAGGATGTGGGCCCGGTGCGCGTCGCCTCGATCTACCTGCCGAACGGCAATCCCGTCGCCTCCGACAAGTACCCCTACAAGCTCGCCTTCCTGGAGCGGCTGCGGCGGCACGCGCGCGCTCTGGTGGAATCCGAGGAGGCGCTGGTGCTGGCCGGCGACTACAATGTCATCCCGGCGCCGGAGGACGCCGCCGACCCGGAGGCGTGGCGCGACGACGCCCTGTTCCTGCCGCGCAGCCGGGCGGCCTTCCGGGCCCTGCTCGCCGAGGGCTTCACGGACGCCCTGCGCGCCTGCGACCCGCGCCCCGGCCTCTACACCTTCTGGGATTATCAGGCCGGCTGCTGGCCGCGGAACCTCGGCATCCGGATCGACCACCTGCTGCTGTCGCCGCAGGCGGCGGACCGCCTCGTCTCGGCCTCCGTCCAGAAGGCTCTGCGGGGCCTTGAGAAGCCCTCCGACCACGTGCCGGTGACGATCGAGCTGTCGGCGGGCTGATCGGCCTGAGAGCGCCGCCTCACCTCTCCCGTGCGGGAGAGGTCGAGTCCGCCTCACACGGACCGGGTGAGGGGTACGACTTCTCCGGACAGACCTGACCCCTCACCCCAACCCTCTCCCGCACGGGAGAGGGGGCCCGCGCCCGGATGGGAAGCGCCACGGGCCCTGCACCGACGTCCTCGGGAATGCCGCGGCGGAGTTGGCGCGCCGCCTCACCTCTCCCGTGCGGGAGAGGTCGAGTCCGCGAAAGCGGACCGGGTGAGGGGATCGCCGTCTCCGGAAAGACCTGACCCCTCACCCTGTCCCTCTCCCGCACGGGAGAGGGGACCCGCGCCCGAGCGGGACGCGGCCGAGCCCAGCACCGACGGCCTCTGCGAACCGCCGAACCCGCCAGGGAGCGGTGGCGCGGCGGGCTCGCCCGAGCCGTTCGCCTAGCGCCGCCGGCGGCCCGAGGAGGCGGCCTGGGCCTGGGCCTGCGCGTCGGCGCGGTCGCCGTCGCTGGCGGCGGCCCAGTTCTTCTCGTAGAGGGCGACGATCCAGTCGTCCTTGCGGCCTTCGGCGCCCTGGCGGGCGAGCGAGAGCCACATCAGGCCGCGGGCGCGCTGCACGGGAAGGCCGCCGAGGCCGTTGGCCAGGAGGTCGCCGAGCAGGGCCTGGGCCGGGTGGTGACCCTTCTCGGCCGCGAGGTTGAACCAGCGCGCCGCCTGACGCGCATCCGCCTCGACGCCGGTGCCGTCGAGATAGAGGCGGGCCAGATTGTACTGCGCGTTGGGGTCGCCGAAATACGAGGCCGCGTAGTTGAACATGTCGTAGGCGCGCTCGGGGTTGGCGCGCACGTAGGTGCCCTTGATCCCGTCGAGGAAGTAGCTGCCGAGCGCCGTGAAGGCGCTCGCGACCACGCCCGAATTCGGCGTGTCCGGGCCGTCGTCGCTGCTGTCGTCGGCGATGCGCGAGAAGTACTCGAAGGCCTTGAGGTCGTCGTGGGGCACGCCGTCCCCGTCCGCGTACATGCGGCCGAGCTTCCACAGGGCGAGCGCGTGGCCCTGGCCGGCGGCGTATTCGAGGGCGCGGGCGGCGCCCTCCTTGTCGCCCGCATTGTACTCGCGCATGCCGGTGCGCAGCGCGTCCTTGGCCGAGCGGAAGCTCTTCTCGGGCACGGGGGCGCGCGCGCTGGCGTCGAGCGCCTCGACCGGCGGCGTGACGGGCAGGGCCAGGAGGAGTAGCAGACCCGCCGCGGGGACGGCCGCCCTCAGCCCTCGCGCGCGCGCGCGCGAGGCGACGAGCCGACTCGGATCGGCCCCGGCCGGCCGCGGATGCGGCCAGCAAAGGTCAGTCCTAGATGTCCGCATAAGTCTGCGTCTCCTTGGCGCCGCCCGGATGGGTGACGGCGCCGTTGACCGCGGGTCCCACGGTCTGCGCGTATTTCCAGAGGTAGCCCGAGGTCGCGGTGTTGCCGCGCGGTGTCCAGGCCTTGCGGCGCTCGGCGAGCTCCTCGTCCGAGAGCGCCACCTCGAGGGTGCCCTTGATGGCGTCGAGGGTGATGACGTCGCCGTCCCTGAGGAGGCCGATCGGCCCACCGACGGCAGCCTCCGGGCCGACATGGCCGACGCAGAAGCCGCGGGTGGCGCCCGAGAAGCGCCCGTCCGTGATGAGCGCGACCTTGTCGCCCATGCCCTGCCCGTAGAGGGCGGCCGTGGTCGAGAGCATCTCGCGCATGCCGGGGCCGCCCTTCGGGCCCTCGTAGCGGATGACGAGGACGTCGCCGGGCTGGTAGGCGCGCGTCTGCACGGCCTCGAAGCAGGTCTCCTCGTTGTCGAAGACGCGGGCCGGGCCGGTGAAGACCTGGCGGTCGAGGGGCATGCCCGCGACCTTCACGATCGCGCCCTCGGGGGCGAGGTTGCCCTTGAGGCCGACGACGCCGCCGGTCGGGGTGATCGGGGCATCGGCCGGGCGCACCACGTCCTGGTCCGGATTCCAGCCGACCTTCTCGAGGTTCTCGGCCATGGTCCTGCCGGTGACCGTCAGGCAGTCGCCGTGCATGAAGCCGTTGTCGAGCAGCGTCTTCATCAGGAGCGGGATGCCGCCGACCTCGAACAGGTCCTTGGCGACGTAGCGCCCGCCGGGCTTGAGATCCGCGATGTAGGGCGTGCGCCGGAAGATCTCGGCGACGTCAAACAGCGAGAATTCGATGCCGCACTCGTGCGCGATCGCCGGCAGGTGGAGCGCCGCGTTGGTCGAGCCGCCGGACGCCGCCACCACGGTCGCCGCGTTCTCGAGCGACTTGCGGGTGACGATGTCGCGCGGGCGGATGTTCTTGGCGATCAGCTCCATCACCTTCTCGCCGGCCGCGGCGCAGAACTTGTCGCGGATCTCGTAGGGAGCCGGGGCGCCGGCCGAGTAGGGCAGCGCCAGGCCGATCGCCTCGGAGACGGTCGCCATGGTGTTGGCCGTGAACTGCGCGCCGCAGGCCCCGGCCGAGGGGCAGGCGACCTGCTCCAGCTCGTCGAGGTCCTCGAGGCTCATGTCGCCGACGGCGTGCTTGCCGACCGCCTCGAACAGGTCCTGCACGGTGACGGGCTTGCCCCGGAAGGTGCCGGGCAGGATCGAGCCGCCGTAGATGAAGATCGACGGCACGTTGAGGCGCACCATCGCCATCATCATGCCGGGCAGCGACTTGTCGCAGCCGGCAAGCCCCACGAGCGCGTCGTAGGCATGGCCGCGCATGGTCAGCTCGACCGAGTCGGCGATGACCTCGCGCGACGGCAGCGAGGCGCGCATGCCGCCGTGCCCCATGGCGATGCCGTCGGTGACCGTGATGGTGCAGAACTCGCGCGGCGTGCCGTGGGCGGCGGCGACGCCCTTCTTCACGGCCTGGGCCTGGCGCATCAGCGAGATGTTGCAGGGCGCGGCCTCGTTCCAGCAGGAGGCGACGCCGACGAGCGGCTGGTGGATCTGCTCGCGGGTCAGGCCCATCGCGTAGAGATACGAGCGGTGCGGGGCGCGCTCGGGCCCTTCCGTGACGTGTCGGCTCGGCAGCTTGGCCTTGTCGTTCAAACGCGCGTCCATACCGGCTTCTCGCGACCTTCGATCCCCGACGCATCGGTTCATTCCGTCAACGCTCGGCGCGGGCGTGCCGCACCGCCGCCTGTGAACAGCGGCGGGAGCCGTTTGCGCTCACGGAAGGAACTCGGAACTGAACGGTAAAGCGTTGGGGAAACTGCCGTTTACCGCGGATGTTGAGGTGGTCCCGGTTTATGGCGGGATCGCGGCGGATGAGGGCAGGTCTCGGGGCAATCCTGGGATGCTTTCGCGGTGTTGCGACCCCGCCACAGCCACGCTTGGGCCCGAATACTCGGCGATGCCGGGATCAGGCGTCGGGCAGTGCAGTCTTGGCGGCCGCCTCCAGCGCCGCGTCGCTCTCGTCCTTGAGTTTCACGCCCGTGAGACCGCGCGCAAGGGCCTGGCTGAGGAGCCAGCCGAGCCGGAAGGCGGCCTCGGCGTGCGGCAGGCCGGCCGCGCGCACGTTCGAGATGCAGTTGCGCTCCGCGTCCTGGCGGCCGGGCCGGGGCGCGAAGGTGAGGTAGATGCCGAGGCTGTCGGGCGAGGACAGGCCCGGCCGCTCGCCGATCAGCACCGCCACCGCCCGCGCCTTCAGGGCCGCGCCGATCGCGTCGCCGAGCGCCACCCGGGCCTGGCTCGCCACGACGACCGGCGCGAGACTCCAGCCGGCCTCCTTCAGATGGGGCCGGAAGGCCGCGACGAGCCGGACGGCGTTCTCGTGGATGGCCCGCGCCGAGAGCCCGTCCGCCACCACCAGGGCGAGGTCGACGGGCCCGCCCGCCGCGCGCGCCAGGGCCTGCTTGCTCTCCTCCGAGAGGCGGCGCCCGAGATCGGGCCGGCGCAGGTAGGTCGCGCGGTCGGGCGCCCGCGAGGCGGCCGCTAGGGCGGTGAGCCCGAGGGCCTCGACGTCGCGGATGATGGCGTCGGATTCCATCGGCAGATGCACGGCGTCGCGCGCCTGGGCATGGGCGAGGCCGAAGCGCAGAACCTCGCGGGTCGGCAGGCCGCTGCCGGCCCGGCCGAGCCCGATCCGGGCCGGCGTCAGCGCCGAGAGGCGGCGCCAGAGATCGTCCGGCCCGCTCACGCGGCGAGACCCGGCGCGGCCGCGAGGAGGCGCCCTCCGCCGTCGCCCGGCTTGAGCGCGCCGTCGGCGTCGGTCAGGCCGATCCGCGCGAGCCACGCCTCGAACTCGGGCGCCCGTTTGAGGCCCAGCACCTCGCGCAGGTAGAGGGCGTCGTGGAAGGAGGTCGACTGGTAGTTCAGCATCACGTCGTCGGCGCCGGGCACGCCCATCACGTAGGTGCAGCCGGCCGCCCCGAGCAGCGTCAGGAGCGTGTCCATGTCGTCCTGGTCGGCCTCGGCGTGGTTCGTGTAGCAGACGTCGACCCCGAGCGGCACGCCCATCAGCTTGCCGCAGAAATGGTCCTCGAGCCCGGCCCGGATGATCTCCTTGCCGTCGTAGAGGTATTCGGGCCCGATGAAGCCCACCACGGTGTTGACGAGGAGCGGCTCGTAGGCTCGCGCGACGGCGTAGGCGCGGGCCTCGAGCGTCTGCTGGTCGATGCCGTGATGCGCGTCGGCCGAGAGCGCCGAGCCCTGGCCGGTCTCGAAATACATCACGTTGTCGCCGAGCGTGCCGCGTCCCAGCGCCCGCGCCGCCTCCTGCGCCTCCCGCAGCATCGGCAGGCTGATGCCGAAGCCCGCATTGGCGGCCTCAGTGCCGGCGATCGACTGGAAGACGAGGTCGACCGGCCAACCCCGGTTCATCGCCTCGATCGTCGTCGTGACGTGGGCCAGCACGCAGCCCTGCGTCGGAATCGCGAGGCGCCGGATCAGGTCGTCGAGGAGCTGCAGGAGGCGGCCCAAGGCCTGCAGCGAATCCGAGGCCGGGTTGATGCCGATCACGGCGTCGCCGCTCCCGTAGGAGAGCCCGTCGAGGATCGCGGCCGTGATGCCGGCGGGATCGTCCGTCGGGTGGTTCGGCTGCAGCCGCACCGCGAGCGTCCCGGGCAGCCCGATCGTGTTGCGAAACGCCGTGACGATCCGGGCCTTGCGCGCCACCAGGATCAGGTCCTGGTTGCGCATGATCTTGCTCACGGCCGCGGCGATCTCGGGCGTCACCCCGGGCGCGATCCGGGCGAGCGTCTCCGACGATGCGGTGAGCAGGAACTCGCGGAAGTCGCCCACCGTCAGGTGCGCGATCTCCGAGAAGGCCGCGGCATCGTGCGTGTCGAGGATGAGCCGGGTGACGTCGTCGGCCTCGTAGGGGATCAGCGGCCGCGCCAGGATCTCGGCGAGCGGCACCTCCGCGAGGCACCAGCGGGCCGCCATGGTCTCCTCGGCGGATTCCGCCGCGATCCCGGCGAGCCGGTCGCCGGAGCGCGGCGGCGTCGCCTTCGCCATCAGGGCGGCGAGGTCGGCGAAGACGTGGCTGCGCGGGCCGACGACGTGGCGATAGGCCATGGCACGAGGTCTCCGCGAGAGTCTTCGAGGACGCGTCGGCCCGAGGATGCGCGCCGGGGCGCCGATGTCAAAACTCCGTCCGGCCCTTCGACCCCGGCATCACAGGATCCCGGGCGATCCTGTCGCGGCCCTCCTCTGCCCCGGGACCTGCGCGTTCGCACATCGGGCGGTGCGCATCCCCTCTCCCCGCCCGGCGTGGAGCGGTGGACGTGGCGCCGATGGCGCCGTGCGAACCGCCCTGCCCGCCCCTGGGCGGCGGTCCGCCTCGCGCCTCAGCCCCGCGGCAGCAGCACCACGGTGAGCGAGCGCACCCCCTGCGCGCCGTGGATCAGCACGCCCTCGATGTCGGCGGTGGCCGAGGGGCCGGTGTGGAGCACGGCATAGGCGGCGCGCGCGAAATCCGGCCGCCGGTAGGCCGCCTGGATGTTGGCGAGGATGTCCCGGGGATCGAGCAGCACGATCAGGTGCTGGGCGAGGTAGGCCACCGCGTTCACCCGCAGCTCCTCCTGCGTGAACAGGACCGAGCCCGTCTCGGCGACGCCGAACACCGCCCGCACCACCGCGACGTCGACATCCGCGAGGTCGGCCGGCGCGGCCACCTGCGCCAGGTCGCGGTTGCCCTCGACCTCCGGCACCGCCGAGGCCACGACCCCGGCGGAGGCGAGCCGCTCGCGCACGGGCCCGAGCGGGTCGCCGCCCTCCGGCGCCTCGGCCACGCGCCCGCCCATGCGCTTCAGGCGATCGGCGAACTCGGCCACGAGGTCGGGGCCGACCAGCGGCGCGAAGTCGGGGATCGGCGGCAGCGGGAAGTCGCCGGCCGGGCGGTTCCGCCGGATGCCCGAGAGGATCGCCTCGCGCGCGCTCACCGCCCGCCCCCGTTGTTGCCGCCGTCCGTCTTCATGCGGTTCTGCCTGTACCAGGCGTGGAAGCTCTGGCGGGGCGTGTGGGGCATCTCGCGCCCGCGGCCCCAGGTGTTGACGGGGTTGTAGACGGCGAAGCGCGGCAGCACGCGCAGCGCCGAATCCGCCGCGCCGATGGCGGCCCGGTAGGCGGCCGGGCGGCTGAGGACCTGGCCGGCGGCCTTCATCATGCCCTTCTTGACGAGCGGAATCTCGTGCTCCTCGGCGAGCACCTTGCGCCAGGCGAAGATCTGCTCGTGGATGTTGATCTTGACCGGGCAGACATTGGTGCAGGAGCCGTTCATCGTCGAGGAGAAGGGCAGCGTCGAGTATTTGCGCTTGTTGAAGGTCGGGTCGATGATCAGCCCGATCGGCCCCGAATAGGTCGCCCCGTAGGAGAGCCCGCCCGAGCGCCGGTAGACCGGGCAGGTATTCATGCAGGCGCCGCAGCGGATGCATTTCAGCGAGGTCCAGAACTCCTCCATGCCGAGGCGGGCCGAGCGGCCGTTGTCGACGAGCACCATATGCATCTCGGTGCCGGGCCGCGGCCCGCGGAAATGCGAGGTGTACTGGGTGATCGGCGAGCCGAGCGCCGAGCGGGACAGGAGCCGGATGAACACCCCGAGATGCTCGATCCTGGGGATCAGCTTCTCGATGCCGATCGAGTGGATCTGGAGCTTCGGCACGTTGCCCGAGAGGTCGGCGTTGCCCTCGTTGGTGCAGGTGACGACCGTGCCGGTCTCGGCGATCGCGAAGTTGCAGCCGGTGAGCCCCGCATCGGCCGCCAGGATGAGAGGGCGCGTGGTCTCGCGCTGGCTCTCGGCGAGGTAATGCGCGTCGTCGTTGGCGGGGTCGGTGCCCAGCGTGCGGGCGAAGACCTCGGCCACGTCGATCCGGGTCTTGTGGACCGCCGGCATCACGACGTGGCTCGGCTCCTCGTCGTCGAGCTGCTGGATGCGCTCGCCGAGGTCGGTCTCGACGATGTCGATGCCCTGGCCCGCCATGTAGTGCCGGAAGCCGCACTCCTCGGTCAGCATCGACTTCGACTTGATCAGCGTCCTGGCGCCGTGATCCTTCAGGATCGCGTGCACGATGCGGTTGTGCTCGGCCCCGTCGGCGGCCCAGTGCACGTGCACGCCGTTCGCCGTCGCGGCCGCCTCGAACTGTTCGAGGTAGGTGTCGAGGTTGGCGAGCGTGTGCGACTTGATCTGCGAGGCGAGCTCGCGCAGCGCCTCCCATTCGGGGATCGCGTGCGCCGACGCGTCACGCTTGCGCCGGACGTCCCAGAGCCGCTCGTCGTGGGCCTTCTGGTGGAGGGGAGCCGCGATGAAGCGCTCGGCCGCCTCCGCCTGGTCGATCGGCCGGTTGCCCCGCACCTTGGCGCCGCGGGGCTGCGGCTCGCGGGTCTTCGCGGCCTCCGGCGCCGCGCTGAGCGGCTGGGTCGCGGCTTCCGCGTGCTGCAGGCGGCCGCCGTCCTGGCCGCGCTCGCTCCCGTCGTCCGGCTGTCGGATCTCCGGGTGGATCAGGCCGCCGCGGCCGGCGGCTCCGTCGCGGACGCGGAGGTGATCCTGGGTTCCGCCCTGGCCCGGCTCGTCATGCGCGCTCATGCGGAGGCTCCGTTGAGGACCTGTGCGATGTGGATGAACTTCAGCGGCACGCCGAGGCGCTCGGCGCAGCCCTTCTGGTGCATCATGCAGGAAGAATCGGCCGAGACGACGTACTCGGCCCCGGCTCGGGCATGGTCCGTGACCTTGTCGTAGCCCATCTTGGCCGACACCGCCGGCTCGAACACCGAGAAGGTGCCGCCGAAGCCGCAGCACTCGTCGGGCCTCGCGATCTCCACCACCTCGATGCCCTTCACCTTGGCCAAGAGGTCGAGGGGCTTGGAGAAGAAGGGCGCGTTGATCTCGCTCGGCCGCGCGTGCCCGATGCCGCGCAGGGCGTTGCAGTTCGAGTGATAGCTGATCCGGTGCGGGAACTCGGCCCAGGGGAAGGCCTCGACCTTGAGCACGTCGTGCAGGAACTCGACGAGCTCGAAGGTCCGCTCGCGCACCGCCGTCACCTCGGAGGTCTGCGGGATGGCCGTGAGATGGGCGCGCACCTGGTGCACGCAGCTCCCCGAAGGACAGACCACGTAGTCGAACCCTGAGAAATTCCTGACGAACAGAGCCTCGGTGGCGGCGGCCTCGGCGTGGCAGCCGGTATTGGCCATGGGCTGGCCGCAGCAGGTCTGGTCGAAGGGATACTCGACCTCGAGGCCGAGACGTTCGAGGAGCTCGAGCGTGGCGATCCCCACCTCCGGCTCGAAGGCGTCGACGTAGCACGGCACGAACAATCCGACGCGCATGGGAAAACTCACCGCCGTCCGGCGCGCGACCGCCCCAGACTGGAACGTTTAAAAGGTCAGGGTTCGGTCTAGCGGATGAGGTTCGTCTTGGCGAGGTCGAGGACCGCGTCGCCGCGCCCGCTCATCACCGCCCGCAGGACGTAGAGGCTGAAGCCCTTGACCTGCTGGCCGTCGATCTTGGGCGGGATCGAGAGCTCCTGGCGGTTGACCACGACGTCGAGAAGCGCCGGCCCGTCATGCGCGAGCACGTCGCGGGCCGCGCTCTCCAGCTCGCCCGGATCCTCGACCCGCACCCCGTGCAGGCCCGCCGAGCGGGCGAGCGCGGCGAAATCCGGGTTCTCCAGCTCGACCCCGGTCTCGAGATAGCCCGCGGCCTTCATCTCCATCTCGACGAAGCCGAGCGAGCCGTTGTTGAAGACGACGATCTTCAGGGGCAGCCGCTCCTGGCGCAAGGTCAGCAGGTCGCCCATCAGCATCGCGAAGCCGCCGTCGCCCGCGAGCGCGATCACCTGGCGGCCGCGGTCGGCCGCCTGCGCGCCGATCCCCTGCGCCATGGCGTTCGCCATCGAGCCGTGCACCCAGGAGCCGAGGAGCCGGCGCCGGCCGTTCATGCGAAGATAGCGCGCCGCCCAGATCGTCGGCGTGCCGACATCGGCGGTGAAGACCGCGTCGGGCCCCGCCGTCTCGCTGACCACGCGGGCGAGGAATTGCGGATGGATCGGCTTGCGCCCCGGCCGGCCGGTGGCGAGCTCGTCGAGGTCCTCCCGCGCCTTGGCGTAGTGCTTCAGGCTCGAATCGAGGTAGCCGCGGTCCTCCTTGACCTCGAGCCTCGGCAGCAGCGCCTCGATCGTGGCGCCGACATCGCCGACGAGGCCGAGGTCGAGCTTGCAGCGGCGGCCGAGCTGCTGCGGCCGCAGGTCGACCTGCGCGACCCGCGCGTCGGCGGGATAGAACTGCTTGTAGGGGAAGTCGGTGCCGAGCATCAGCAGGGTCTCGCAGGCATGCATCGCCGCGTAGCCCGAGGAGAAGCCGATCAGTCCCGTCATGCCGACGTCGTAGGGATTGTCGTACTCGACGAATTCCTTGCCGCCGAGCGCGTGCACGATCGGGCTCTTCAGGGTCTCGGCGAGCCGCAGGAGCCCGTCATGCGCCCCCGCGCAGCCGCGTCCGGCAAGCAGCGTGATCCGCTTCGAGCCGTTGAGCAGGTCGGCGAGCGCGTCGAGCTCGGGCTCGGCGGGGCGGATCAGGGGACGCGGCGGGATCAGGCCGGGATTGGGCGGGATGGCGCGGGCGGGCGCGTCCTTCACGGCGACGTCGCCCGGGATGATGATCACGGCGACGCCCCGCTGCCCGATCGCGGCGCGCAGCGCGTTCTCCAGGACGTAGGGCATCTGCTGGGGATCCGAGACCGCCTCGCAGTAATGGCTACACTCGCGGAAGAGGTGCTTCGGGTCGGTCTCCTGGAAATAGCCCGAGCCGATCTCGGGGGACGGGATATGGGCCGCGATGGCGAGCACCGGCGTGCGCGTGCGGTGGCAATCGTAGAGGCCGTTGATCAGGTGGACGTGGCCCGGCCCGCAGGAGCCCGCGCAGACCGCGAGCCTGCCGGTGATCTGGCTCTCGGCCCCGGCCGCGAAGGCCCCGGCCTCCTCGTGGCGGACATGCACCCACTCGATCCGGCCCCGCGCCCGGATCGCCTCGGTGATAGCGTTGAGGCTGTCCCCGACCACGCCGAAGATGCGCTCGACGCCGGCCTGCTGCAGGGTCTCGACGACGAGATCCGCCACGTTGGTGATGCGCATGGTCCCGGCTCCTTCCTGGAGCCCGAACCGCCGCGGCCTGGGCCGCGTTCCACCGCGGCGCACAAGAGCCTGCGAGCGTGCGCCTTCAGGCCGGGATCTCGTCCGGGCTGCGGGCGATCGCCGCGAACAGGTCGCCGAGGGTGGCGAGGCTCGCGGCCTGGAGGCTGCGGGCCGGCACCACCGAGCCGTCGGGCGCCGGCAGGTCGCGGGTGGCGGTGGCCGAGGCGACCACCGTCGGGCGGAAGCCCAGGCTGAAGGCGCCGCGCGCCGTCGAGTTCACGCACATATGCGTCATGAAGCCCGCCACGATCACGTCCTTCACGCCCGCCGCCTCGAGCCGAGCCTGGAGGTCGGTGCCGACGAACGCGTTCGGATAGGCCTTGGTGACGACGGCCTCCTCGCCCCGGGGCGCGACCTCGTCGCTGATCTGCCCGATCGGCGCCGTCACGTCGTAGGGCGAGCCCGGCCCGGCATCGTGGCGCACGTGGATCACCGGGATGCCGGCCGCGCGGGCGCGCTCCAGGAGCGCCCTCGCCTCGCGGATCGCCGGTTCCACACCGTCGAGTTGCATGATGCCTTCCCGATAGGTGTTCTGCAGGTCGATCATCAGGAGCGCCGAGCCGGCGAGCCCGGCCGGGTTCGGGCTGAGCCCCGAGATGTCGCGCAGCGTCTTGAGTTCGGTCATGGCGTGCCTCCCCGGTTCCATCGGCGTTCCGCGCGACGAAACGGGGTTTGAACAATCCCGTCAATGCGACCTTCGTCGCCGGGCGGCCGGGGCGACGGGATATTTCATGGTTTGTTCCGCCGGCCGGCAGGACGACACGACATCGAGGCCGCCGTCGAGCGATACCTCGGCCCGACGCCATGAGCCCGGATCCATGAGCCCGGATCAAAGATCCGCTCGCTCGTGCTAATGTCGCCGTCGCGGCTGCCACCGAGGAATGGTGCAGCGTCGCGTCGGGTTCCGACCCTCAGCCCAGAGCCGGAGGCGAGCGACATCCATGCGCGATCCGAGGCCCCAATCCCCGCCCGCTCCGGCCGGCGCTCCGTTGCCGACCGCAGGCCAAGCCCATGGCCGGGTTGAGAGAATCGGACATCGGCTGATCGAGGAGGCCAAGCGGATCCTCGGCATCTTCGCCTATCTCTGGGTCGTCTTCGGGCTCCTCATCCTGCACGAGCACATGGTCCTGTCTCGCCACGGCATGGGCTACAGCTTCTACGGCCTTGCCTTCATCAATGCCTGGATCCTGGCAAAGATCATGCTCGTTGCCGAGAGCCTGGACGTCCGCCCCCACTTCCAGGGACGGCCCCTGATCTACCCGATCCTTGCACGGTCATGCGCCTTCGCGGCGCTCCTCCTGTGCGCCTACATCCTGGAGGAGGTCGCCTTCGGGCTCTGGCGCGGGAAGGCGCTCGCCGCCAGCGTGCCGGCCATCGGCGGGGGCGGGATCCGCGGGCTGGCCTCGGCGGGCCTGATCATGGCGGTGGCGCTAATCCCCTACTTCGCCTTCCGGGAACTCGGCCGGGTGCTGGGACGGGAGCGCCTGCGCACCCTCCTTCTCCGGGATGCGAGCGCCCTGGACCCGCCGGATCGGAGAGGCGCGGGCTAGGCGTGATGCCGAGGCCGGCGTGCCACTGCGTCGCGGCCGATGCGCCGGGCAGGGTCGGGCATACACCGCGCGATCGTCCCGAAGGACCGTTCGACGCCGCAGCGGACGGTCAAGTGTGCGCCTCCTCACTTCGGAGGCCGGAAGCCGGGGCCCGCCGGTGCTTCGTAGAGGTGGCCGTCCGGCCCGATGGCTCCCGCGAATGATCTGCCGGCGGGCACGTCCGCGCAGGCAAGGCGTCCATCGGCTGTCTCGCTCACGAGGCAAGTGGACGTCGCGGCCTCCGCTCCCGGCACGAGCGTGAAGTCCCCGCGTTCGGGCGCTCGGAAGCCGGGATCGCCCAGGCGACCGTGGCGCTCGAACTCGGCAAGCTGCGTGAATGCCTGCGGGAAGCCGTTGCTGCTGACGTCGTGATCGAACGCGCTGCGCAGGGCGGGCAAATCCCGGCCGCGCTCGTCCATGGGCAGCCAGCGAAAGCAGTCGAAGAACGGGACGCTCCCCCTGGCACCGGCGTATCGGCCGAGATCGTCGAATCTGACGAATTCCCGGCCGCAATCGGCGGCGCTGAACAATTCCGGCCTCACCCGGCAGAGTGCCGCGTCGTAGCCCGGCATCCCCGGTTCGCAGAATAGGACCGCGTTGTTCCAATGGCGCAGATTGGCGGCGGCGCCGATGCCGGTCACGGGTGAACGCAGGTACCAGCTGTTGTTGAAGACGTAGATCGGGGCCTCGGTTGCGTAGCGGAACGTGTCGGGAGCGGCCCCCTTCGGCGGCAGCGCCAGCTTGATCACGCGGCCCGCGACGCTCGCCTCGCAG